>JAJBVJ010000292.1 GCA_020859875.1 Rikenellaceae bacterium | reverse complement strand
TCCTCGATGAGGCGGAGATTTGCCTCCAGGCCAATATATACTACTCCAACTTTATGATCCTGGGAGGCTACGGCGAAACGGAAAAAACTTTGATGGAGACAATGGAAAATTCCCGCCGGCTGCGTCATACCGTGATTTTCCCCTTTGTGGGTATGCGGATATACCCGCAAACCCGTCTGCGGGATATCTCGATCGGGGAAGGAATAATAGAAGAAAAGGACGACCTTTTCGAACCTAAATACTATATTTCGGCCGGTTTCGATTTGCAGCGGGCCAAAGTGTTGGCCGTAGGGACGGGAAAAGCGTGGGTATTTCCCGACGACCTTTCGGCGAAAGTGATCGAACGGATAAGGTTAAAACGAAATAAGAAAGGACCTGCATGGGAGTATTTGAGAAAGCCGTAGCCCGCGGAAGCGAAATATTGGAATACATCCCGCAAAGGGCGCCCATGGTGATGGTCGATACCTTTTACGGAGTGTACGGCGACGTTTCGGTCTCGTCGCTGGAAGTAACTCCTGAAAACATATTCGTCCGGGACGGGATTATGGAGGAATGCGGGATCGTGGAACATGTAGCCCAGTCTGCCGCCCTGCGTGCCGGCTTCCTCTACCGAAGCCGCGGGGAGCGGGTGCCCCTCGGATTCATTGCCTCGGTAAGCAAGGTAAAGGTTTATCGTTGTCCGAAAGTCGGGGAGACGATAACAACACGGGTAACCGTAATACAGGAAGTTATGGATATTACCCTGCTGGCGGCCGAATCGACCGTGGGGGATGAGAAATGCTGCGGATGCAGCCTGAAAATATATTTAAAGCCCGAAAATGAGACGTAAAAATAGAGAGGCAAGTCTGACGAGCAAATGCAGCGTCCAGGTACGGTTCAGCGAGGTCGATTCGATGCAGATAGTGTGGCACGGGCAGTATGTCCGATACTTCGAGGACGGGAGGGAGGCCTTCGGGCGCGACTATCCGGGATTGGGCTATATGGAGATATACCGGTGTGGGTACACGGCTCCGATAGTAGACCTTAAGATCGAGTTCAAACATCCGCTCCGTTACGGCGATACGGCCATTGTAGAGACGCGCTACATCGATACCGATGCGGCAAAGATATGTTTCGATTATACCATCACCCGTGCGTCGGACGGCGAAACGGTCGCCACGGGAAGTACCGTACAGGTATTCCTGGGCGGGGGTAATGAACTGGAACTGGTCAATCCGGGATTCTATGTGAAATGGAAGGAGAGATGGGGAGTAAGAAGATAAAAATATATGCCGGTGCCGGTTCCATGGCCACCTCGGCAGGGCTCAGCCCAGGGGAGAACTTCGCCCGCGTCCTGGCCGGGGGAAGCGGCTGCGCCCCAACGGATAAAGGATTTCCCCTCGGGCTTATCGACAGGGAAGCCTTCCCCGCTCCCCCGGGCACGAAGGGCTGCACATTCCTGGAAAGAATGCTGATCCGAACCATCGGTGAAGTAATCCGGCAGTCCGAAGTCTCGCTTGCCGACAAAAGATGTCTCGTTATAATCTCGTCGACTAAGGGGAACATAGAATACCTCACCGGGGAGGACAGGGAACCGGACGGTCGGATATATCTATGGAGCCTGGCCGAAAAGGTGGGTGGGTATTTCGCTGCGGCGAACATGCCGCTCGTTATTTCCAACGCCTGTATATCGGGTCTATCGGCTGTAATTACGGCATCGAGGCTTATCCGGTGGGGCGATTACGACCATATAATCGTAGCTGGAGGGGACACGGTCACGGATTTCGTAATTTCCGGTTTCGCCTCTTTTAAATCTCTCAGCACCGCTATTTGCCGTCCCTACGACGCATCACGGGACGGGCTTACCCTCGGCGAAGGGTGCGGGGCACTCCTTCTTACAAGGGACAAGGCGCTGGCCGGGGAGTTTGCGGTCGAGATTGCGGGTGGCGCCGTATCGAACGACGCCAACCATATATCCGGGCCGTCCCGCACGGGGGAGGGCCTTTGGTACGCAATCCGGGATGCCATTTGGCAGAGCGGTCTGCCGACCGAACAAATCGACTTTATAAACGGCCACGGAACCGCCACGGTATACAACGATGAGATGGAATCCCGGGCACTCGCGCTCGCCGGCCTGGAAAACACCCCGTTAAACAGTCTCAAGCCCCTTTTCGGACATACGCTCGGTGCGGCGGGGATCGTCGAACTCATAATGTGCATCGAGCAAATGCGTCGCGGGGTTATCCTCGGAACGCCCGGCTTCACATCGTGCGGAACCCCGGTCGGCCTGAACGTTACGGCGGAAAACAGGAAGCAAGAGATCGATGCCTGCCTGAAGACCGCCTCCGGGTTCGGGGGATGCAATGCGGCCGTAGTATTGGCCCGGGCAGGTATGGCTCCCGGCCCCACGGCTAAAGGGAAGGTGCCGGCGACGGTTACCTCCCGAATAGATATCGAGTACACCGGAAGCGATTTCGGCGGCTATATCCGGGAACAGTACAAACTCCTCGGGGAGTCTAATATGAAGTTTTACAAGATGGACGATTTGTGCAAGCTGGGGTATATAGGAGCAGCGCGGTTGTTGAAGAACCGGGATATAGCCGCAAAGTATTCCCCGGATGAGGTCGGTATAATACTTTACGGCAATTCATCTTCGATCGATTCCGACCGCAGCCATGTGCTCTCCGTCGGGCAGTCGCCCGAAGGTGCGGCCTCCCCCTCTGTTTTCGTCTATACCCTCGCCAATCTCGTGGCCGGGGAGATATGTATACGCCACCGTCTGCAGGGGGAAAATACATGTTTTGTTTTCCGCGGCGGGGACGACGGATTTACCGAAAATTATGGCCGCCGTATCGTGGAAAATGGCTATCTTAAAGCCGTGGTTTGCGGTTACTGCGAACTGGCCGGCGGCAAGGGCAGTGTACGCCTGCAACTTATTGAACCCAAAACCCAAATATATGGAGAAACTGATGCAAGAGCTCAAGGAGCGCCTTATCGAAGCGCTGAACCTTGAGGAGATTACCCCCGAAGATATTGACAATGAGGCTCCCCTGTTCGGGGAGGGCCTCGGGCTCGATTCCATCGACGCCCTCGAAATAATACTTATCCTGGAAAAGGATTACGGAATACGCCTTGAAAATCCTGCAGAGGCAAAGCCGATCTTCTATTCAGTCAAAACGCTGGCGGACTATATCGCCGGGTGTACAAAAAAATGAGGATCGCAGTCACCGGGATAGGTATCCTTTCCGGTATCGGAAGGGGTGCGGACGAGACCCTGGACGCCATAAAGGCGAACCGGACAGGCCTCGGCCCCGTCACCCTTTTCGATACGATCCATGGCTTCCCTGTCTCGGAGGTCAAACTATCCAATGCAGATTTGTCGGAAATGCTCGCAGAGGGAAGCCGTAAGAGATATACCCGCACGGCCCTTCTCGGGATGGCGGCGGCCAGGGATGCCATGGAGGATTCCGCCCAACGCTCCCCCGGGGATCTGTCAACGGGACTGGTCTCCTCCACTTCGGTGGGCGGGATGGATCTGACCGAAAAGTTCTTCCGCGACTTTATGTCCGACCCGCAAAAGGGAAGGCTTAGGGATGCCGCGGGGCACGGCTGTTACGACAGCACGGACTCGATAGCGCAATATTGCGGTATCGAGGGTTTTCGCACCACGATCAGCACGGCCTGCTCTTCTGCGGTGAATGCCATAATGTTCGGGGCCCGAATGATCCGCAGCGGAAGACTCGACCGGGTTGTGGTGGGCGGCACCGACTCTCTGTGTGCCTTTACCCTCAACGGCTTCCATTCGCTGATGATCCTCGACGGTGAACCCTGCCGCCCGTTCGACCAATCCAGGGCCGGCCTCAATCTGGGTGAAGGTGCCGCCTACCTCGTCCTGCAAAGCGAAGATACACTCGAGGGCGACCCTTACTGCTACCTTACCGGTTGGGCCAATGCGAACGATGCACACCACCAGACAGCCTCCTCGCCCGAAGGACGCGGGGCCTACCTTTCCATGAAAGGAGCTTTGGAGATGAGCGGAAAATGCCCCGGGGAGATAGACTATATAAATGTCCACGGAACCGGCACCCGGAACAACGACGCTTCGGAAGCGGCGGCAATACAGAGGCTCTTTCGCGGAAATGTCCCCCCCGTTCAGCTCTACCAAGCCGTTCACCGGCCATACACTTGCCGCGGCAGGTGGTATCGAGGCCGTGCTTTCCGTACTATCGATTGCAGAAGGCGTCCTCTACCCGGGTAGAAACTTTACCACACCTATGGACGAGACGCCGCTTGTTCCGGTTGCGGAATACAGCCAGGGCAATTCCGTTCGAAACGTAATGACCAACTCGTTCGGGTTCGGAGGCAACAATTCGACCCTCATATTTTCAGCACCGTAATGGCCTACTACATCAATGCGGCTTCGAGCCTGGAAAGTATACGGGGCGAAATAAATACCCTGATCCCCGATCCTGCCGTGCGGCGTAGGATGAGCCGGATTGTACGATCCGGCGTCGCCACGGCGATGGACTGTATGGGGCGTCTGCCCTCGGGCGAAAAGATCGATGCGATAATCACCGCCACCGGGATGGGATGTCTTGCCGACAGCGAAAAGTTCCTGCGTACGATGATCGCCAACTCCGAGCGGCTACTCAACCCCACTCCCTTTATCCAGTCCACCTTCAATACCATCGGGGCTCAGATAGCTCTTCTGACGAGCAATACCTGTTACAACACGACTTACACGCACGGGGATACGAGTTTCCAGTGCGCCCTGCTCGATGCACTGATGAAGATAGATGAAGGCGCGGGCAATATCCTTGTGGGTGCAGCGGACGAAGCGACATGTACCCTCGAAATCCTGATGGCCAGGATGGGGATGCTCCGGGAGGCGAAACTCGGGGAAGGTTTCTATTTTTTCATCCTGTCTCAAAAGCCCTTACCCGGGTGTTTGGCCCGGATAAAGGGGTTTGCATTCGATATTTTGGAAGCATACGGCGAAATATCCGATAAGGCTCCCCGTATAAAATATGACGCTAAGCGGGACGGGTTCTTCGATACCTCCACGGCAAAACTGCTTTTCGACGGGATTGCAAAGGTGAGACAGTCCACAGGCAACCTCGTGCTCGAGACCACCGCCCACAACGGCACCGGAACCGAAATAATGCTGGAATGTTTTGGTGGACGCTCATAACGCTACTTGCCGTGGTTACAGCCATTCTCGTATACGGCGCCGCGGCGGTCGGTTCCGGGATTTTTATCCGGGCCCTCTGCCGGGGGAAGGATGCAGGTCCGACCGTCGCCCTTACATTCGATGACGGGCCCCATCCCGACCACACACCGAAAGTTCTGGATGTTCTGAACCGGTACGGGATAAAGGCGGCGTTCTTCGTGAGCGGGAAAAAAGCGGAGGCTTATCCCCAGATCGTGCGCCGGATAGTCGAGCAGGGCCATCTCGTAGGGAACCACAGCTATACCCATGCGACATGTTTCCCGCTCTACGGGCGAAAAAGGATGGAAAATGATTTGGCGCAATGCAGCAAGGCGATTCTGCTGGCGGGCGGAGAGCACCCCGTCTATTTCCGCCCTCCCTTCGGGGTGACCAATCCAGTGGTCGCCCGGGCGGTGCGGCGGTCGGGGCTGAAGGTTTGCGGATGGAGTGTGCGGTCGTTCGATACCACGGGCCGGCCTCGGGAGAGGATTCTCGGCAGGATAATCCGCAAGCTCCACCACGGGGCGATCATTCTGCTGCACGCCGACCGT
>JAJBVJ010000056.1 GCA_020859875.1 Rikenellaceae bacterium | reverse complement strand
CTCCTTGCGGGGTCGAGCCTGCGAGCAGTCTCTCCTCCCGCTTCGTTCGTCGGTTAACCTGTGTTTTCCTCCTCCTCTCTCGGCCTCGCGTGCAAGCCCTCGGGCTCTCGAATGCTAGCCTTCGGCTTTGCTTCGCTTTTTCCTCGCGGCTCGCCAGAGCCTGTGCAAAGCACGCTCTGGTCTCGCTCGCAGCGTCAAATCTTCCTCCTCGCCCGGCAAAATTGAAGCGAGGCTCCTTTTGCCCTCGCTCATTCGTCAGTTCGTTCGTCGGTTTCATCAAGGAAAAAGTAGGGAAGGAAAGAACCTTGCACTTGATAGGCGAGCCGGTTGATAAAACCGCCCGCATGGGAAAGTTAAGGCCGGGCGCCGGAGGCGCTAAACCGGAAAGAGGCCGCCGGAAGGGGTGGCCCTACGGTGGAGCGGGGAAAACTCTAAAAATGGATCCATTATGCGTCCAATCGGGAAAATAGCGGAATCAGTTTATATCCCTCCTTCGGCGGGGGCCATGTCGGACTTGTGCACCAGATAGATCGTATCGTCCCCGAGGAGGTAATGGCCGACCTCTTCCGGGGGGAGAGTCCGGGCGTAGTCTATCGCGTCGACCTCGAATCCGGCCTCATGGAGCCTCTCGGGGTAATCCTCCCCGTATTCTCGCATGTGGTCGGCCTGGCCGTAGGCCTCGTACCGTTTTTCGGGGGTGTCGATCGACGGGTCCTCCCTTGTGTGGTCGAGCCCGCGCACCACCGGTGAAAGAAATATCCCCCAACCCCCGGGTTTCATTACGCGGTAAAGCTCACGCATGGCCCGGCGGTCGTCCCGGACATGCTCGAGGATATGGTTGCAGAAAATCACTTCGAACGTGTCGTCCCCGAAAGGTATGGCCTCGACGTCGAATTTGACCTTGGCAAGGGGGCTTTCCAGGTCGCCCGTAATATATAGTTCCCCCAGCTGCTTTTCGAACTTTTTAATAAAACATCTCTCGGGAGCAATATGCAGGGTAAGGGGGGCGGTACGGAAAAATGGGGTTTCGCGTCTGAGGAAGACCCACATCAGCCTGTGTCTTTCCAGGGAAAGGCACGAGGGGCACAGGGCGTTACTGCGGACGATGGAATATCCGTAGGGCAGCATCTTGCGCAGCCCGCGGCCGCAAACGGGGCAGCGGTAGCGGCTGCCGGAATAGACCAGGGCGGCCAGGGGCGTTATCCGGTGGACGAACTGTTGCAGGGTTCGCCGGGGAATACGGTTCAGCAGGTACCGTACGGCTTTTTTCATTTGCTGTCCTTTAGCACTTTCGAGACCTCCTCCTCGGCTTTGCGCAGTTTCTGGCGGCAGATGCGGATCAGTTCCGTGGCCCGTTTCACCTGTCCGGCGAGGGTGTCGATGTCGAACTGCTCGTCGTCGAACTTTTCCAGTATCGCCTCGATCTCGGCGATCGCCTCGCCGTAGGTTTTTTCCTCTTTTTCCATTATATCATTGTTTTTCCGCTTCTTCGACCCTTGCCGACAGCCTCCCCGAAGAGAGGGTTATATCGAGAACATCCCCGGTGGCGGCACGGGATGCCTCCGTGAGCACCTTCCCGCCGATGCGCACCACCGCGAAACCGAGGGCCATTATCCTCTGCGGGTCACGCCCCTCGACCGTCTGCCGGGCCGCGCGAAGGCGCATATCTTCGGATGCCAACCGGTTGCGGGATTTGGTTTTAAGGGCCTCTTCCAGCTTTTCGACACCGTAACGCTCCCGGGTGACTTTCGAGGTGGCCTGCCTTTCGAGTGCCGCACCGAGCCTTTCCAGGCGCATGTCTACGGTGCGGGTCAGGCCGCCGGCCGCCTGCGCGAGGCGGATAGCCGCTTCACGCACCCTCCTTTGGCCACATTCCAAAATCCCCGCCGCATTCTGCAAAAGTTCACCCACCGCCGACTCGAGCCACGCATCTACCCGCTCGAGGGAGTCGACCAGGCAGCCGGCTACGGCCGTAGGAGTTTTCAGTGGAACCGCCGCCACCATGTCGGCTATACTCTGGTCTTTATCGTGGCCTATGCCGGTTATCACCGGCAGTGGGAACTGGGCAATGTGGCAGCACAGGCGGTAAGAATCGAAAGCGGCAAGGTCGCTTTGCGAGCCCCCGCCGCGGATAATTACAACCGCGTCGAACTCCTCCGTCCGCTCGCATATCTTTCCCAGCGCGTCGATCACCGAATCCTCCGTGCCGTGGCCCTGCATGTAGGAGTCGAAGAGTTCCACCTCGAACCGGAAGGGCGAAGCGGCGAGTTCGTTCATAAAATCCTGATACCCGGCGGCACCCCGCGACGATACCACGGCGATCCGCTGCAAAACTACGGGCAGGGGCAGCGCCCGGTTCATATCGAAAACACCCTCGTTGTGGAGCCGCTTAATCGTCTTCTGCCGCTGGCGTTCGAGGTCGCCAACCGTGTAGAGGGGGTCTACATCCGAGACCACCAGCGAAAGGCCGTAAAGCTCGTGATAGCTCACCGACACCTTCAGGAGCACATTCAGCCCGGGGCCCAGCTCGATGCCCGTCTCACTTTTGAAATAGGAGGAGATCATCCCGAAGGAGTTTCTCCATACTACCGCCTGCGCCCTGGCGCACGGGATCCCGTTGTCGCCGCCCTTCTCCACCAGCTCCATATAGCAGTGGCCCGAATAATTTACTTTTAGTTCGCTGATCTCGGCCGTGACCCAGCAGGGCAGCGGCATCGCCTCCTCGAGGCGGCGGCGGATCAGGGATTGCAGTTTGCTGAGGGGAATATGTCGGGTGACGGACAATGAAAGCGGGTTTTAGAGGTATTTCGGCGGTAAAATAAGGGATAATTCGAATATCGTTTTAACAATTTTTCTATTTCTTTTCACAATTTTACCTCAAAAGGGGGTATTTCAAATTTCCTGTTTTTTTGTGAATCGACCAACCTCTACATTTGTATAACGAAAAAGGCAGGTTACACCAGTCGACCGAAATCCGGCGTTAAAGTTACGGATTTCACCCGCGAAAAAGAAATATATATCCATAGTATAATATTTATATAACCCCTATCAACAAATGGCGGTTCCTCCCCCGGAGCCGCTTTTTTATTGTGCAGACAGGTCGTGGTCGACAACGGCGGGCGGATAGCTTCGGTTTTGCCGAAATAGGGAATTATTTAGGATTGGGATTCAAACCGGGCGCCGAAGGCCCGACCCTTCGGGCTTTGAAAAAATCCCGATGAATATCACTATCTTTGCAGAAGATAGGATGCGGTACGGACAAACTTTCCGCAAACGAGTTTGCTTTCGATTGCCCTCGGCTTTCACTATCTTTGCAGATTATCGTAAAATATTATGGCAGACAATTCTATACTGGCCCGTCTCGACGGGCTAAAACTCAAATACGAGGAGATCGGGCAGCAGATGACCGACCCCGAGATTATCGGGGATATGAAGCGCTTTGTGTCCCTCAACAAGGAGTATAAGGAACTCCAGCCGATCATCGAGGCGAGCGAAAAATACCGCACATTTGCGGCGAATCTCCAGGAAGCCAAAGCCATCCTCTCCAGCGAAAAGGACGAAGAGATGCGCGAAATGGCCCGCGGGGAGATCGCGGAACTCGAACCGGCCATCGCCGGGCTCGAAGAGCAGATAAAGCTTCTTTTGATCCCGAAAGATCCACAGGACGAAAAGAACGCCATCCTCGAGATCCGCGGCGGTACGGGGGGAGACGAGGCGGCCATCTTCGCCGGCGACCTGTTCCGTATGTACACCAAGTATATCGAGCGGAAAGGGTGGAGGTACGAGATCAACAACATCAGCGAAGGGGCCTCGGGCGGTTTCAAGGAGGTCGTCCTGAAAGTGACGGGCGACAGCGTATACGGCACCCTGAAATATGAATCGGGCGTGCACCGCGTTCAGCGCGTCCCGCAGACCGAGACCCAGGGCCGCGTCCACACCTCGGCCGCATCGGTGGCCGTGCTGCCCGAAGCCGAGGAGTTCGACATCGAGCTGAATATGAACGACATCCGCAAAGATACCTACTGCTCATCCGGGCCCGGAGGCCAGTCGGTGAACACCACCTACTCGGCCGTAAGGCTCACCCATATTCCCACGGGCATCGTCGTGCAGTGCCAGGATCAGAAGTCGCAGTTAAAGAATTTCGACAAGGCCCTCGAAGAGCTACGCACCAGGATATTCAACCTCGAATACTCGAAGTACCTCGACGAGATTTCCGGCAAGCGCAAGACGATGGTCTCCACCGGCGACCGTTCGGCCAAGATACGCACCTACAACTATCCGCAGGGGCGCATCACCGACCACCGAATCAACTACACCGTCTATAACCTCTCCGCATTTATGGACGGCGACATCCAGGACGTGATCGACAAACTGATCGTAGCCGAGAATACCGAAAGGCTCAAAGAGAGCGAACTCGGATAATTAACCACGACCGAATAGAAACAGCTGCATGTACCGGCCCCGACCAGATAAAAAAGCGGTTCTACGGCCCGTATATTCTTTCCTTTCGCTCCCCCTGGTTGCACTTCTTGCACTGTTTACCCTTCCGCGGATAAACTTCACGGGGGAACACCCGGGGGTTATTATCGACAGCCTCGATGGGGTATACGTATACAATAACGGTCCGGTTTGGGCAAGTTATGGCCGCGACACCACCCCAGACGGTTACAATGTAGGACTCAAATACCAGTGCGTAGAGTTTGTAAAAAGGTACTATCTTTACCACTATGGCCATCGGATGAGCGACACTTACGGCCACGCAAAACATTTTTTCGACCCCCGCCTCGAAGACGGACAAAATAACCCCGGACGCGGGCTGGTTCAATTCCGAAACGGCTCTTCCCATTCTCCGCAAAAAGGCGATATTATCGTTTTAGGCCCGTCGGTTTTTAACCCCTACGGACATGTGGCGGTAATTTCTG
The DNA here is from genome assembly GCA_020859875.1 of Rikenellaceae bacterium. Lineage (GTDB taxonomy): Bacteria > Bacteroidota > Bacteroidia > Bacteroidales > Rikenellaceae > WRDF01. The sequence goes on along the minus strand of JAJBVJ010000056.1, from coordinate 860 downwards.
AGGTCGGATGCGGGTGGGTCGAAATCGTCCAGCAAAATTCGGGAAGGAAGAACGGGTCGAGGGAAATATTGGAACTTGATAATTTAAAAGGCAAATTTCACATAAAAAACAGACGGGTGCAGGGCTGGCTCCGGATGAATAACAAATAAGTAACGACTATGACGGCGAAACAACTGACCGAGGTCATTTTAAAAAAGAGGAGTTTCCTGTGCGTCGGGCTCGATTCCGACTTCCGCAAGATTCCGGACTGCCTCCAAAATGCGCCCGATTCCCAATTCGAATTCAACAAAGCGATAGTCGATGCAACGGCCCGATATGCCGTCTGCTACAAGCCGAACCTCGCTTTTTACGAAGAGAATGGGGCCGCGGGTTGGGAGAGCTTCGCCAAAACGTGCCGTTACATACGTGCAAACCATCCCGACATCTTTATTATCGCCGACGCCAAGCGCGGCGATATTGGCAACACCTCCGGAATGTACGCCCGAGCATTCTTCGAGGACGACCTGGTCGATGCCGTCACTCTTTCACCCTACATGGGGCGGGACACCGTAGAGCCCTTCCTCGGTTACGAAGACAAATGGGCCGTCCTGCTGGCGCTCACTTCCAACCCGAGTGCCGGCGACTTCGAAACCCTACGGCTCGACAACGGGCGGATGTTGTATGAAAAAGTCCTCGAGACCTCGCGCGCGTGGGGCTCGGCGGACAATACGATGTATGTGGTGGGGGCCACCCGGGCCGAAATGCTCCGATCCGTCCGCCGGATCGTTCCCGGCCATTTCCTTCTGGTTCCCGGAGTGGGGGCACAGGGCGGAAGCCTCGAAGAGGTCGCGCGGTGGGGGATGAACAGCGGATGCGGCTTG
>JAJBVJ010000199.1 GCA_020859875.1 Rikenellaceae bacterium | reverse complement strand
ATCCAGCAGTCCAACCTTATATCCGGCTTTGGCGAGCGAGACGGCAATATTGGCAGCTACCGTCGATTTGCCGACCCCGCCTTTGCCCGATGCGATGGCGATTATTTTATCAATTCCCGCCGTCCCGTCCGCCTGTCGCTTCTGTGGGGTTACCGGTTCCCCCTCTTTTATCTCTACCGATATCTTTCCTTCCATTTGCGGAAGAGCCTCGCATAGAGCTGCGGCAAGCTGTTTTCGTACGGACTTTGCCAACGGATCCCGCGACCTTTTAAAAACCAGGGTAACTGCGATCCTTTCGTCTGATATGGCAAGGCTCTCCACCAATCCCGACTCCATGAGGGACAACCCTGTTTCGGGATGAATAATTTGCAGGAGCACCGATTCGACTTCCTTTTTCATAACTGTTGCTTTTAATGGCAAAGATAAACAATCCGTACGGTATAAACCCTAATCGGCGGTGCCGGTGACAGAGCCTTCAGCGGTTTGCATGTAAATCCGATGTTATTTTCGTATCTTTACCGGGATTCGATATTTCCTCTTAAAAAGTTCTGTTTTATGACCTTTATGAAAACCTTTTGGGCAGCCCTGCTTGCCTGTGTAGTCAGCGGTATAATTCTGACCCTGATGTCGTTTTTGTTCCTTGCGAGCATGGCCGCCGTATTCAGTGAGCCCCCTGCCGTAGTCAAAACAAATTCCGTACTCAAAATAGACCTCACTTCGAGGATCACCGACGCCCCCAACTCCCCGCTTGCTTTCGGCCTCACCGGGGTTACGTTCAACAGGACGAATACCATGCTCCAGGTGATTGCGGCCATCGAAAAAGCGGCTGCGGACAACAATATAAAAGGGATATATATCGACCTTACCGATGCCGCACCGGTCAACATTGCAAATGTGGAGGAGATTCGCAAAGCCATATTGCAGTTCAAGCAGAGCGGTAAATTCGTAGTTAGTTACGGCGATTCCTATTCGCAGCTGGGTTATTACCTCTCGTCGGTAGCCGATGTGGTGCTGCTAAATCCCGTAGGGGATATGGACTGGAGGGGAATGTCGATGAGTGTAATGTTTTATAAGGGATTGCTCGATAAATTGGGGGTTAAACCCGAAATTATACGCCACGGGTCGTTCAAGTCGGCAGTGGAACCCTATATGCTCACTTCCATGAGCCCGGAAAACAGGCTCCAGTATACTACTCTGGTGGAAAGTATCTGGGGTGCGATCCTGGAAGATGTTTCGTCCTCGCGCGGGATCGACCAGGCAACGCTCTCGGGTTACGCTTCCGATCTTACGATCCGCTCCGCCTCGGATGCGCGGGATTACGGTTTTGTGGATGCCCTGGTTTACAGGGACCAGGCCCATTGGTTTATCGGGGAGTTGGTAAAAGGGGCATCGACCGAGGGCACTCTATCTCAATTGAGGGCAATGGGTCTCGAAACCGGTAAAGTCGAAAAAAAGCAGAGACACGAATATGTTTCACTTGCCGAATATATCTCTTCCGGAGTATCGCTCGGCAGGCGTACTTCCAAAAATAAAATAGCACTGATCTATGCCGAAGGCGGCATCGTCGACAGCGGAGGTGACGGGGATGTGGTCGGACGTGACGTTGCGGCAAAATTGGCACGTGCCCGTCAGGACGAAAAGACAAAAGCCGTAGTGCTCCGCGTCAACTCTCCGGGAGGCAGTGCCCTGGCCTCGGAACTTATCTGGAGGGAGATGGAGCTCACCCGCGCGGTAAAACCCGTGATCGTCTCGATGGGTATGTATGCGGCGTCGGGAGGGTACTATATTTCCTGTCCTGCCGATATAATACTCACCGACAGGACGACCCTGACGGGATCGATCGGCGTCTTCGGGATTCTTTTCGACATTTCCGGTGCAATGAAGGATAAACTCGGCATCACGGTCGATATCGTGCGGACCAACCCATCGGCCGACCTGGGGAGCATCTACCGGGGAGTAACACCCGTCGAGCGGGAGGCGATACAACAGATGATCGAAGAGATATACGACACCTTCGTAAACCATGTCGCCGACGGCCGGAATATGACTTGGGACGAGGTCGACAATATAGGAGGAGGCCGTGTTTGGACGGGCGCCGACGCCCTCGGTATTGGCCTTGTCGACGGAATAGGCGGCCTGCGGGACGCCCTATCCCTGGCAGCCGACCGGGGCGGTATTGCAGACGATTTCCGGGTATGGCAGGTCATTGAACAGCCCGATCCGATTGCGGTTCTTCTTCAGCAGCTGGGAGGCGCCCGCGCCGCTTCGATAAAGGAGGAGCTCGGAGATATGTATATGGAATACAAGGCAGTAAAGGATATGCTCGACCAGGAGACACTGCAGGCCCGGATGCCCTATAATTTCGTAATCGAATAGACTCCAAGAATATAAGATCACGGACAGGGCACAGTTTATGCCCTGTTCGTTTTGTTCAGGATGGCAGATGACCCGAGGAGACTCTACACAAAAGAAAAAGATCGTTATATGACTTCGGACAATTTTCCGTCGAGGCTTTTCAAGATTACCGAGGCATTTTACCGGGATGTGCCCTCTACGGCCGATACCCATGCCTTCATGGATAAATTCATCGAGTTCCTCTTTCCCCTGCGCGGAAATCCCGCGGGATCGCTCGAGGGTACGCAGCGAATGTGGGAAGAGCTGAAGGTGGACTTCCACAAGATCATAACGCCGGTATGCGAACACCGCGACTGTTGCTGCAACAACCTTACGGATCGGTTTTTCAACCAAATCCCTCTCCTTTTTACGGGTCTGTTGCAGGATGCAGAGATGTATAACGACTGCGATCCCGCCGCTTTCTGCAAGGAGGAGGTGATACTTTGTTATCCCGGGTTCTATGCCGTTATGGTCTACCGCATTGCACACATTATCCATAAGCTCGACATCCCGATACTGCCCCGGGTAATATCGGAGTATGCCCATTCCCGCACCGGGATAGATATAAACCCCGGAGCGGAGATAGGCAAGCGGTTTTATATCGACCACGGAACCGGTATAGTCATAGGCGAGACCACGGTGATCGGGGAGAATGTCAAACTCTACCAGGGGGTTACCCTCGGAGCCACGTTCGTTTCCAAAAAACTCGAGGGAAAACGCCGCCACCCGACCATCGAAGACAACGTAATCATTTATGCCGGGAGTACGATCCTCGGCGGAGACACGGTCGTCGGCCACGACACGGTCATTGGCGGGAATGTGTGGCTTACCCGGAGCGTTCCGCCCTTCTCGAAGGTATATCACGATCCGCAGATCATTATCAAGGGAAGGTAACCACGGGCGGGCTCCGACCGGTATTACGGAATGCGGTAGATCGGGTATTATCACTATCTTTGGTTAAACGTAAAATTACCTCTATGTTTTCAAGGGACACTTATACATCGCGCCGTGCGGAACTGCGCCGCCGCGTAACCAGAGGCGGGATCGTCCTGCTTCCGGGAAATACGGAATCTCCGGCAAATTATCCGGGCAATGTTTATCATTTCCGCCAGGACAGCACCTTTCTCTACTTTTTCGGTCTCGATCTCCCTGGCATGGCAGCCGTGATCGACGTGGACAGTGGAAAGGAGACACTCTTTGCCGACGACCTCTCCATGGACGACATTATCTGGACGGGCCCACAGCCCTCGGTGGCCGAGTTGGCCCATAGGTGCGGTGTGGCCGATACCCGGCCGCTGGGAGATATTGCCGAAGTGGTGACCGAGGCTGTTCGAAGAGGGCGGACGGTGCATTTCCTTCCCCCCTACCGTGCTGAAAACAAATTGTTCCTAAGCAAAGCCACAGGCATCAATGTCGACGCCCTCCCCAACCATATATCGGTGGAGCTTGCCCTTGCCGTAGTTTCGCTGCGGGATAAAAAGAGCGATGAGGAGATAGCCGAAATCGAGGAGGCATGCCGGATCGGGTACATGATGCATACCACGGCAATGAAAATGTGCCGGCCGGGAATTATGGAGCGGGAAATTGCAGGGGCCATCGAAGGGATCGCCCTGCAGTACGGGGCGGGTGTATCCTTCACTTCGATCGTTTCCCAGAACGGGGAGACCCTCCATAACCACTACTACGGGAACACCCTTTCGGAGGGCCGGCTGCTGTTGGTGGATGCCGGAGCGGAAACCGTCATGAATTATTGCAGCGACTTTACCCGCACCATGCCCGTCAGCGGGAAATTCACCACAAGGCAGAAAGAGATCTACGATATCGTCCTTGCGGCCAACGACCGCGCTTTCGAACTTTCATCCCCCGGTAAACTTTACCGCGATATCCACCTCGAGGCATGTACCGTTATAGCAAAAGGTCTTACCGAGCTTGGTATTATGAGGGGCGATCCTGCGGAGGCGGTGGCCGCCGGAGCCCATGCACTCTTTATGCCCCACGGTCTGGGCCACATGATGGGACTCGATGTGCATGATATGGAGGATATAGGAGAGAAATATGTAGGCTACGATCTGGAGACCCGAAGGAGCACCGAACTCGGGGTGAGCGCACTTCGGATGGGACGCCGCCTGCAGCCCGGAATGGTGATGACAGTCGAACCGGGGATATACTTCATTCCGGCCTATATCGCCAAATGGAAAGCCGAGGGGCTAAATGCCGCCTTCATCGATTTCGAAACGGCGGAGCGGTATTTCGACTTCGGAGGCATCCGCATCGAGGACGACCTGCTGGTAACCGAGACCGGCAACCGGATGCTCGGCCAAAGCAGGGTTCCGGCAACCACCGATCGTATCGAGGAATTTATGGCAGAGTACCGTGGGTAGAATAGCGTATATTCTGGGAATCGAAACCGGGACGGATGTCTGCTCCGTCTCCCTTTCCAGGGACGGGGAAACGGCCGCCGTCAAAGAGAGCGGAGGCGGGAACGACCATGCCCGTACGCTGGCCGTCCTTATAGACGGGATACTGAAGGAAAACGGTATCGGGCCCGAGAAGCTCGGCGCGGTGGCGGTAAGCGGCGGCCCGGGATCCTACACCGGTCTGAGGATCGGGGTTTCCACGGCAAAAGGCCTTTGTTATGGAGCCGGCATCCCGCTCATTTCTGTCGGGTCGCTCTATTCGCTGGCCGCGGTGGCGATTGAGCAGCAGGGGCCTTTTACGGCGGGAACAATATTGTGCCCAATGATAGACGCCCGAAGGATGGAGGTTTATGCCCGGTTGTATGACCACGATCTGCGGCCCTTGTCCCAGACCGGGGCCCACATTATCAGCAGTGACAGCTTCGCCGAAAATATATCCGAATATGAGAAATTTTTGATATTCGGCAGCGGGGCGGCCAAGTGCCGGGAGGTCTTGGCCAATCCCAAAGTGGAATATCTGGATGTCCGGCCTTCCGCCTCGGGACTGGTGGCCGCCGCATGGGAAAAATACAGGGCCGGGGAGTTCGAGGATGCCGCCTATTTCGAACCTTTTTACCTTAAGGATTTCGTGGTAACCGCTTCCCGTAAAAAATTTTTCTGACCGCTGTGCCGTTACTGCACCAGAAGGTTGCAGCCGCGTACTTCACTCCGGTCGGCACGGCCCGTTACGGTGAACGAACCCTCTTCGAAGACCGTTCCTACATCCTGCGTCTGGATGAATGCGCAGCAGTAGCGGTTTGCAAGGTCTATTATATTTATCCCGCCGCTGCCCCCGGGACGGATATCGAAAGGATCGTTAAGATCACGGATCGTCACCTTCATCCACGGCGGTGTACGGAAGATGCCGCCCCCGCCGGAGTAGGCCTGGGAGGTGAGTTCGGCCATTCCATATTCGGAATGGATACAATCGACCGAAAAGGCCCTGCAA
>JAJBVJ010000027.1 GCA_020859875.1 Rikenellaceae bacterium | reverse complement strand
CTTTTTATTCCCGCCCGGGGCGACTTTGCCCGCGGGATATTCGCCTCGTTGACACTGAATTGCCCCATACCCGAAGATGAATTGACGGCGCTGTACAGTCACTACTATGCCGCATCGCCCTTCACCTTCGTAAGCCCCGAGCCGATCGACCTCAAACAGGTCGTAAATACAAATAAGTGCCTTGTACACCTCGAAAAACACGGGGACGTATTGCTGGTTAATTCCGTGATCGACAACCTTTTGAAAGGTGCCAGCGGTCAGGCGGTGGAAAATATGAACCTCATGTTCGGCCTCGACCGCACCGCCGGCCTTAAACTCAAGGCCTCCGCATTTTAATATAACGACGTTCGATATGAAGATGTTTGATGTATACCCCCGCTACGATGTAAGCATCGTAAAAGGGGAGGGATCGAAGGTATGGGATTCGGATGGCAACCAGTACCTCGATATGTACGGTGGCCACGCGGTAATCTCCATAGGCCATACCGATCCGCATTATGTAGAAACCCTCACAAAGCAGCTCTCCGACATCGGATTCTATTCCAATTCCGTCCGAATCGACAAACAGCAGGAGCTTGCGCAGTTGCTCGGAAAATTGTCGGGGAAGGGGGATTACCGGTTGTTTCTCGTCTCTTCGGGTGCCGAGGCGAACGAGAATGCCCTCAAACTGGCTTCGTTCCATACCGGAAGAAAGAAGATCGTGGCTTTCGAGGGTGCCTTCCACGGCCGTACGTCCCTCGCGGTCGCCGCCACGGACAACCCCGCGATCGTCGCCCCCGTGAACCGGACCGACAATGTAACCTTCCTTCCGTTCAACGACGAGCAGGCCCTTGCCGCCTATTTTGCGCAGTATGGAGACCAGACGGCCGCCGTAATCGTAGAAGGTATACAGGGCGTAGCAGGGATCAGGGTAGCCGGCGAAAGTTTCCTTCGCGCCATCAGGCGGCATTGCGACAGTTCGGGCGCCCTCTATGTGGCCGATTCCGTGCAGTGCGGATGCGGCAGGACGGGCAGGTATTATTCCCACGACTGGGCGGAAGCAGATGCCGACATTTACACGATGGCAAAGGGGATAGGCAACGGCTTCCCTGTCGGAGCCATCGCCATCGCGCCCCATATAGAGCCGAAATACGGAATGCTGGGCACGACCTTCGGGGGAACCCACCTGGCCTGTGCCGCCGCGATCGCCGTAGCGGAAGTGATGCTGAAAGACAGTTTGGTCGACAACGCCGCGGCAGTCGGAAAATACCTTATGGAAAGGTTGAAGGAAGTGCCCAATGTGGGCGAACTCCGCGGACGGGGCCTTATGATTGGCATCGAGTTCCCGTTCGACACCGCCGAAATGAAAAAAAGGCTGGTATACCGTGAGAGGGTGTTCGTGGGCTCTTCCGGAAAGAACACCATCCGCCTGCTTCCCGCGCTCAATATCGGCCGGTGGGAAGCCGACCGGATCGTCGAAGTCCTTAAAAAGCTGGCCTCCGACCCCACGGTTACGGGGATGTAATCACGCTGTCGATAAGATGTCGATAAAATGCCGATATAATGTTGAAAGTCGTTAAAATAGGGGGGAATGTCGTCGATAACCCCGATAAACTGGGTGATTTCCTTTCGGGGTTCGCCCGCCTCGACGGGGAAAAGATCCTCATCCACGGCGGGGGAAAGATAGCGAGTGCCATTTCCAAATCCCTTGGCATCGAACCGGTTATGGTCGACGGGCGGCGGGTGACCGATGCCCGTACCCTCGAGGTCGTCACGATGGTATATGCCGGACTTATCAACAAGGATATTGTCAATAAACTCAATGCTGCCGGGTGCCGGGCCGTCGGGCTAACAGGTGCGGACGGTGCCCTTATCCGTTCAGACCGCCGCCCGCCCGACCCGGTGGATTACGGCTATGTGGGCGATCCCGTTGCGGTGGATACGGGCCTGCTCGAAATGCTCCTGCGGGGCGGATACACTCCCGTCATAGCGCCGATCACTACCGACGGCCGGGGTGCCCTCCTCAATACCAATGCCGATACGGTGGCCCGGACGATCGCGGTGGCGATGGCCCCGAAAGCCTCCGTCGAACTGGTATATTGTTTCGAAAAAGACGGGGTGCTTTCCGATACCAAGGACGAGAGTTCCGTCATCCCTGAAATAGATACCCGCTCGTATCATCGCCTCAGGGCGGAGGGGATCGTAAGTTCGGGCATGATCCCCAAGCTCGACAACGCCTTCCGGGCCCTGGGCGACGGAGTCTCGCAGGTTACGGTCTGTTCCGCCGATCGCATAGCATCGGGTACGAACGGCGGAACCCGCATTCGGAAATAATTTCGTATTTTTGGGTCTGCCGTCCGGCTGCATATCGGATCCGGCACGGTACAATCTATGACCCGCAAATGATAAATGGCCAGAAGATAATCGTAGTGATGCCGGCATACAATGCCGAGCAGACCCTCGAAAAGACCTATTCGGAGATCCCGTTCGGGATCGTCGACGATGTGATCCTCACGGACGACTGCAGCCGGGACGGAACCGTCGAGGCGGCACGCCGTCTGGGGATCGGCCATATCCTGATACATGAGCGCAACCGCGGTTACGGCGGCAACCAGAAAACCTGCTACGACAAAGCCCTCGAGCTGGGAGCGGACATCGTGGTGATGCTCCACCCCGACTACCAGTATACCCCCAAACTGATCGAACCCATGTGCTGCGTAATAGCCAACGGGCTTTATCCCGTGATGCTCGGCTCGCGCATCTTGGGCAAAGGAGCCCGTAAAGGCGGTATGCCGTGTGTAAAATATGTCGCCAACCGGGGCCTGACCCTATTTCAGAATATTATGCTCGGCCAGAAGCTCAGCGAATACCATACTGGCTTTCGCGCCTTTTCAGCCGATGTTCTCCGGGCGGTCGACTACCATGCCTGCTCGGACGACTTTGTTTTCGACAACCAGATTCTGGCCCAGATCTTCTGGCACGGGTTCGAGATATGCGAGATCACCTGTCCGACAAAATATTTCGACGACGCCTCTTCGATAGACCTGCGCCGCAGCACCGTCTATGCCTTCGGCGTGAGCTCCACTTCCTTCGTTTACCGGCTGTCGAAATGGAAAATAATGAAAAGCAGGTTATGGAAAGGAAGCTGAAATATATCCTTCCGGGAATCGTGATACCTCTTTTTTCGATCGTCTATTCCACACAGTTCGATCCCAAGCTTCATATCAGCGGCGACAATGCCGTCTATCTCACACTGGCCCGCAACCTCTCCGAGGGGCACGGTTATTCGGCCCTCGGCACGGACGGAGAGTACCATCCCGCCAGCCATTTCCCTCCGGGATATTCATTCCTGCTCTCCATTTTTATGCGGGCCGGGATCGATTCCCTTCCATTTTTCAAACTTCTTAACGGGGGTTTTCTTCTGGCTTCCCTTATGATGTGGTTCGCCATGGCCGGGGGATTGACCCGAAAGCCGCTTTTGGCCTTCCCGGCCGTCGTCCTTGCGGTATTTTCTCCCCAAACAATGGAATTTGCAACGATCGCAATGTCGGAGATGTTCTATATGTTCCTTGTGACGGCGGGGTTCTATGCGCTTTACCGATATAGCCGCCCTGCATATGCAGGGCATGGAACCCCGGTGGGTTCCATGCCCCACGGAGAAACGTCTAAAACAGTGCGATCCGGCGGGACTGGCCCCCGCCGCTACTGTTTTCTAAAAGACGGGTGGTTCTGGGTTGCGGTCGGCTCCCTGGCCGCGGCATATTACACCCGCTCGGTGGCCATGTCGGCAATCGGTGCCGCCCTGGTATTTTTCCTTTTCCGCAAAGAATGGAAACAGGCGGCCGTTTACCTTGCCGGGACTTTCGCACTGCTATTACCCTGGTCGCTCAGAAATGCATCCCACGGTATAGAGTCACGGTATTTCGGCACCATTATGACCGTCAATCCGTGGCGGCCGGAACAGGGTAATATTTCGAGCGTCGGGGAGATGGTCGAAAAGATGATAAAAAATTTCGACGAAACGGTTATAAAGGGATTCCGTGAAATCCTTTTTCCCTTTGTAGACTTATCACAGGGCACCCCGTCGGGTACCTTTTCCGTTATCTGCGGATTAGCCGTACTGGCAGTCGTCTTTTTCGGTGCATGGAAAATGGGCCGCATGCGTTGGGCGATCGTAGCCTACATCGTTTTCAATATAGGACTTTTTATGCTGTGGCACGGCGGTAACGGGTCGAGGTATGTAACTCCGATCGGGCCCCTTTTATTCCTCTGCTTTTATACGGGTTTATACTTTCTCATCGAGCTTGTCGCCGCCAAATATGCCGCCGGTAAAACTCTGCCCTCATGGCTCCCGGTGCTTTTCCTTGTAATGATACTGCCATCGTTAAAACCGCTTCAAACCCAGGCAGAGATGGCCAAATATCCCTATCCTCCCCACTATGCCAACTATTTTAGAATAGCCGTCGAACTCGACAGGCAGGCCCCGCCGGGAACCGTCGTGGTGGCCCGCAAGCCCGACCTGTTCAATTATTACGCCCCCCGGCTCATCGCCGTGAACTATAAATATACGACCGATCCGCTCGAACTTATCGCCGGGCTGGTAGAAAGTCGGGCCTCGTATGTTGTCGTGGAACAACTGGGATATAGTTCGACCCCTTTGTACCTTTATCCCGCAATAAGGGCCTACCCCGATCTTTTCACGGAAATCTGGCACCTGGAAAATCCCGACACATTCCTGTTGGGATTCGATGCGGGAAAAGCGGCTAACCTTTTTGCGGGCAAAGGGGAATAATATGACATCGCGGATCAAAAATCCGGTGGCGGAAAGATCGCCGGCAGTCGCTGTCCAAACCGTCAGGTACCTTATCGCCGGGGGATTGGCATTCGTAGTCGATTTTCTTGTTTTGAAAGTGCTGACGGACTTCACCGGGCTCCATTACCTGATCTCGGCTGCCCTGGGTTTTTGCACGGGTCTTACGATAACTTGCCTGCTGAGTATATATTGGGTCTTCGACCGGCGAAAGATGGACGACCGCAGGATGGAGTTTATAATCTTTGCGGCCATAGGAGTGGTAGGCTTGGGGCTTACATCTGTATTTATCTGGGTCTTTGCAGGGCTGATGGGTATTAACCTACTGATTGCGAAGATATTGACGGCGGCCTTGGTGACGGCCTGGAATTTTGCCGCAAAAAAAATCGTGTTGTTCTAAAACATATCGGTATGTTAAAACTCGCGGGATATATCAACCTGCTTATATCGGCGGCCCATTTTGCTGCACTATTTTCGTTGGAAAATGCGTTCCGGCTTACGGGAGTAGCCCCACAGATGGCCCGGGCCGGGGAGGTCTGGAGCGGACTTCCCGCCACGCTGACAGTCATCGTCGCAGTGGTTTTTGCAGTCTTCGGGATCTATGCCCTTACGGCCGCCGGTAGTATCGATCTCAGGCTGCCGCTGCTTAAAACCGGAATTTATGCCATTGGAGCGTTGTATGTGCTTCGCGGAGTGGCCGGGCTTGTCTTCCCCTATCCGGACGGAAACTACGATCTTTTCCAGGTATTGTTCGCATTGGCCGCCCTCGGAATAGGAGGGCTCTATCTTGCGGGTGGTTTCGTTACTTTTTCTAAATAGTGCCGTAGCGGCACTGCAGAATAATTACGGCTGCCGCTTTTATTGCCCCAGACCCATCCCTGCCGGCAACCCGATTCCGGTTTTGTGCCTGCGGCCCCCGGCCTAATATTTCTCATTCTCTACCGGCTCGCCTATACGAATGCAAGGTTGTTTCCCCGGTACTTTTTGTCTTGATACAACCGACGCAGCGGAGCGAAGGCTGCCGAGTTTTACTC
>JAJBVJ010000309.1 GCA_020859875.1 Rikenellaceae bacterium | reverse complement strand
TCGACCATATGAGCGAGACTCCCGGGCTGGTGGCGGTAATAGCCGGGCCAAAATTTCAGTACCAGTTTAAAGGTAAAAGCATATTCGACGGCGACCGGCTGGTAGGCATCTCCGTCCTGAAAGGGGAGGGTGCTTCTACCGGCAATCCCAATGCGGTGGATGCCGTCAGCGGGGGTACGATTACAAGCCGCGACGGTGTTGAGAAAATGATAAAAAGTAACCTCTCGGACTACTCCGCCTATATTATCCGCCAGTCGACGGGCCACGAGGCCGAACCCGGGGAGACCGATATTGAATTCGTCGAAGGGACAGTGCCCCTTACCGGCGAGTCGACTCCCGATATTGTGGGTGAGGATGAACCTTTAACAGTTGATCAAGATGAGTACTAAAGAAAAAGACCCGATGTTCTCGGCCAAAAATATGAGGCTGCTGGGCAATCCGCTTAATGTGGACAACCCGGTGATAGTGCAGGTGTTGGGTATTTGCTCCGCCCTGGCCGTTACCGCCAAATTGAAGCCGGCCTTCGTGATGGCCGTATCTGTGGTCGCCGTTCTTGCACTTGCAAATATGATAATGTCGATGTTGCGGAAAACCGTTCCCCCGCGTATCCGGATCATTGTCCAATTGGTGGTTATCGCTTTTCTGGTTATACTTGTCGACCAGGTATTGAAGGCATACGTTTACGATGTGAGCAAACAGTTGTCGGTGTTCGTGGGATTGATAATCACGAACTGTATAATTATGGGGCGCGTGGAAGCATTCGCCCTGGGGAATAAACCGTGGCCTGCCTTCCTGGACGGTATCGGTAACGGGATGGGGTACGGGATCATCCTGATAGTGGTCGGGTTCTTCCGTGAGCTGCTCGGTGCCGGCACACTTTGGGGGTATAAAGTCATGCCCGATTCATTTTACCAGGCGGGTTATGCCAACAACGGCCTTATGCTGCTTCCCCCGATGGCCCTTATCATAGTGGGCCTTATTATATGGGCGCACCGCAGCTGGAACAAAAACCTCATTGAAAAATAGACCGGAAGATGGAAGCATTAAATATATTCATAAAGTCGATTTTTATCGACAATATGGTCTTCGCCTACTTTTTCGGTATGTGTTCCTACATCGCCGTAAGTAAGAGCGTAAAGACTGCCATGGGTCTGGGGGCGGCCGTAATATTCGTGCTCACCGTAACGGTTCCCCTGAATTACCTCATAAACGATTATATCCTCCGGGATGGAGCCCTTAGTTGGATAAGTCCTTCTCTGGCGGATGTAGACCTGAGTTTCCTCAGTTTTATACTGTTCATTGCCGTGATCGCGTCGTTCGTGCAGCTGGTCGAGATGGTCGTAGAAAAGTTCGCCCCTTCGCTTTACAACCAGTTGGGTATTTTTCTTCCGCTCATCGCCGTGAACTGCGCCATCATGGGTGGATCCCTTTTCATGCAGGAGCGGGCTTATGCGAATATCGGACAGGCAACGGCATTCGGGTTCGGATCGGGTATAGGTTGGTGGCTGGCTATTGTAATGATGGCGGCTATCCGAGAAAAGATCAGCTATTCGGATGTTCCCAAACCATTGCGGGGAATCGGGATCACCTTCATAATCACCGGCCTTATGGGGATCGCCTTTATGACTTTCCTCGGTATCCAGTTGTAGAACGATAAGAGAAAAGAAATGACAACTACAATAATAATCGCTATCGCAGCCTTCCTTGTTGTAACGCTTTTGCTGGTAGCCCTGCTGCTGTTCGCAAAGGCAAAGCTAACGACTTCGGGAGCCGTTACGGTCGATATAAACGGCGGTGAAAAATCACTCACCGTAGAGTCGGGGTCGACACTGCTGAATACTCTCTCCGATAATGGAATTTTCCTCCCTTCCGCCTGCGGTGGAGGCGGATCCTGCGGGATGTGTAAATGCCAGGTGGTCGAAGGCGGCGGTGAAATACTTCCCACCGAGGTCAACTTCTTTACCCGCAAACAGCAGAAAAACAAATGGAGGCTCGGATGCCAGGTTAAGGTAAAGGAGAGTATGAAGATAAATGTTCCGGAGGAGGTACTCGGGGTGAAGAAATGGGAGTGCGAGGTGGTATCGAACCGCAATGTGGCCACTTTCATTAAGGAATTCGTCGTCCGTCTTCCCGAAGGTGAAAACCTGAATTTCAAATCCGGAGGTTATATTCAGATCGACATCCCGAAATACGATGCTATCAAATTCGCCGATTTCGACATAGAGAAGGAATATCACGAGGACTGGGATAGCATGAAGATGTGGGGTCTGGTCACCAAAAACCCGGAGCCCACCTTCCGTGCTTATTCCATGGCGAACCATCCGGCTGAAGGCAACATCATCATGCTCAATATCCGTATTGCAACCCCGCCCTGGGATCGCAATGCGGGGGCATTTATGAATGTGAACCCTGGTATATGCTCTTCCTATATCTTTTCTCGTAAGCAGGGCGACAAGGTTACGATCTCGGGCCCGTACGGAGAGTTCTTCGTGAGGGACACTCCCAATGAAAAGATGTTTATCGGCGGCGGTGCCGGTATGGCGCCGATGCGTTCGCATATATTCCACCTGTTTCAGACCGAAAAAACATCTCTCCCGGTGACATTCTGGTATGGAGCCAGAAGCCTGCGGGAGGTATTCTATGAAGACCAGTTCGATAAAATTGCCCGGGAGTTTCCCAATTTCAATTTTACGATCGGCCTCTCGGAACCCAAACCGGAAGATAATTGGACGGGTAAAACGGGTTTCATACATCAGGTTATCTTCGACAATTACCTGAAAAACCATCAGGCGCCTGAAGATATCGAGTATTATCTCTGTGGACCTCCTATGATGATCTCGGCCGTGCTCAAGATGCTCGACGACCTGGGTGTCCCCTCCGAAAATATCATGTTCGACGACTTCGGGTCGTAAAACACCTATCAAATAAATAAGGAAGCCGCATCGATCGATGCGGCTTCCTTATTATTGCGGTCAGATAATTTCCGTTATTTATTTACTTCGCTCAAATCGGTGAACAACTGGTCTACTCCGTTCATCATGTCGAGCCTGATCTGCATGTAGTGCTTGCGTACCAGATGGGGGTTGTTCTTTTCTACAGGATTATTAGCTCGTTGGTAAAGGTCGTTACGGAGGGAGACGGCTTTCTGCATTATTTCGACGACGCTATCCTTTTTTTCCGGATGGAAATATATGGTAAGATAGCTGTCCGAAACAATTTCCTCCACCAGGAAATCTATGTCTTTTTTGAGTTTTCTTAAACTTGCCATAATCTACAATTTTGGTTCGTGGGCAAAGATAGTGTAAATTAACCCGTTGTCAAAATTTCTTAATTAGCGTCCGACAATAGCTCGCGGTATGCCTCGGCGATAAAGTCCGGAAGATCCGCACTGTTCATAGCCTCTGCGCCGTAGTATTCAGCAGCTTTCTCGCCACCGAGACCGTGGAGGTATACGCCGAGTACGGAAGCCTGCGGGCCGGTATAACCGCGGGCCATAAGGCCGGTTATCAGACCCGTCAATACGTCTCCGCTTCCCCCCTTGGCCATGCCCGGGGTACCGGTTGAGTTGAAGTGGATGCTGCTATCCGGAAGGCAGACGGCGGTATGTGCACCTTTTAATACTACCGTAGATTTAAGTCGAATTGCCAAATAACGTAATTTTTCGAGTTTTTCATTCTCGTCTCTCCATTTTCCCACGAGCCTTTCGAATTCGCCGGGGTGGGGGGTAAGTACCGACCCTTCCGGGATTAGTTCTTGCAAATGGGGATGCGACGATAACATATTGAGGGCATCGGCATCGAGTACCATCGGTCTGTCGAATGCATGAAGCAATCGTGTGAGAGCCTGTACGGTATCTTCTCTCTGCCCCAGGCCCGGCCCACATCCGCAAACATTATATTTTTCCAGATCGAAGGGTAGGGAGGTAAAGTGATCTTTCTTATCGGCACAACTTACCATAGCCGATGGTGCGGTTGCGAGCAGTGCGGCGCTTTGTTTGCCTGGGATATGGGCCGTCACTAATCCGCACCCGGAACGCAGGGCTCCGCCTACCGAGAGTATTGCGGCCCCGAACATCTCCGATGAGCCGCAAATAAGAAGGGCATGACCGAAAGAGCCCTTGTTCGAAAATTTAGGTCGACTCTCAAGCATCGGGATTATATCCTCCTGGGTAGTAAAGAAATATGAATCCGAGTTGTCGGTAAACTTCGTATCCAACCCGATGTCGACGATTTTAATATCGCCGCACCGGTTCCCCGATTCGGGAAGCAGCATCGATAATTTTGGAAACTGTATAGTGATCGTAAGGTCTGCTTTGACAATCGCCCCCGAGCCCGCCGGCGGTTCCGGGGACATGCCCGATGGAATATCGATGGAAATTACCTTTTTCGAAAGCCCGTTCAGATATGAAATGGCCTCCTTGGCCACCCCCTCGGCCGTGCCCTTTAAACCCGAGCCCAGTATGGCATCGACCACTAAATCGTAGTCGTTGGCCGGGAACTCTTCTCCCCAATTATAAATATTTATCTTTTCCGGGAGCCGCTCGAAGTTAAATTTGCAGTCCATGCTCAGTTCATCGGCAGGATACAGCATCACGGTACCGCACCTGAAACCGATATTCGCTACCATCCGTGCAACGGCTAGCCCGTCGCCGCCATTATTTCCTTTGCCGATAAAGAATAGGAGCGAGTCGGTCTCGCAAACCGATTCACAAATAGTGCGTGCCATCTCTTCGGAGGCCCGTTCCATCAATTCGAGAGACGATATGCCCTCGGTTTTCATAGTGGCCTTATCTATCTCTTTAATGGCTCCACCTGTAAGTATTTTCATCGGACAACTTTTTTAAAGTTCATCTTTCTAATGCCTGCCCAGAACCGTATGCGGGATTTCATCGTGATGGAGGATCTGGATAGGACAGTTGTAATTTGCCAATTGCTCGTAAGTTATCTCGTTCGAATTGTGGCGATGCACTTTTTTATTTACGCACACGATGTTTTTGACTACCGAACTGATCGTTCCCAGGTCGTGCGATACCATGATAATGGCTATTTTTTCATTCACCCCGCGCAGTATTTCATATAATTCCCGTTCGAAATCGTTATCGACAAAGTTGGCCGGTTCGTCGAGGATCAATAACCGGGGTTCGGGAATGAGGGCACGGCAAAGCAGAGCCCGCTGCATCTGTCCGCCCGACACTTCGCAGATCGCCTTCTTCCTGATTCCAGAAATTCCCATTTCCGAAAGAAGTTCCGAGGCTTTCTCCCTATCTTCCGGTTTATATTCTCCTGAGAAACCCTTACGGCCCTGCAGCCCGGAAAGAACTACGTCCAAAATAGTGATGGGAAAATTCCGGGCGAACGAGTTAATCTGCGGCAGATAACCGATGGAGCCGTGCCTGCCCTTTATTTCCGGATGGTATTCGATATGGCCCGAGTAGGGGACCGCTCCAAGAACAGCTTTTATAAGGGTTGTTTTTCCGCCTCCGTTCGGGCCTACTACACCCAGAAAATCGTCTCCGTATATTCGAAGGTTTACGTTGTGCAATACTTCTTCCGTTCCGTAGGAAACAGACATATCCGATATTTCGACCAGTAACAGGCGACCGTTTGTGTTCGGCTTCATTCTGCAATAATGGTTGTAATCCTGTAAAGATTTTCTATAATATTCTCAGCCAGCGGGTCTATCTCGACAGGGGTTGCACCTATATCTTTTGCCGCCGTCTCTACGGCCTTTACACTGAACTCCTTTTGATACAGCAATTTATCAAATCCCCGGGATTTGGCTCTTGATATCGTATTTGCGAGGTTATCGGCAGAGGGTTCTTTCCCGTCGTTCTCCAACTGTAGTTGTT
>JAJBVJ010000244.1 GCA_020859875.1 Rikenellaceae bacterium | reverse complement strand
ATATAGGACGGCACCCAGTAGTGTTCGAACATCGGTTCGTAGTCCTTGTAGTGGAGGGCGCTTCGCAGGGTGCCGTCGGCAAACTCCGCAAATGCGGGGTAAAGCGGAAGAGTAACCGCGTCCGCCTCGGTGAAACAGCTCCAGTCGTGGTGGAGTATGATCCCTTTGCCGTCTTTTGAAAGGCGGCATTTCCCCGCATCCTGGTGGTAGAGAGACAGGAACGAGCCGCTGGGGTCGGTAACCGCTTCGGCGAAGGCGTTGCCGAAGAGGCACTTGTCGAAAGCCAGTTTATACAGCAGGCGGCGCAGGGTCTCTCCCTGCCCGTTCACCGCTTCGACAAAGCCGCCGAGCCCCTTCACCTGGCTATCGCATGAGAAGCCCTTGCCCGAGATGTAATCGGCCTTGTCGTTGATAATGCGGCGGTGGGTGGTGCTTTTTCGCGACATGAGGGCGAGGGCGTCCGGCAGCAAGTTGTCGTCGCCCCAGCGCCAGTAGCGCTTATCCTCTGCATACATTCCGGCCGGGTTCAGAAAATCGGCCACGCTGTTGGTGACCTTCACCAGCCGGGGTCTTGATTTTTTATCCATCATCGAATAATTTGCATTCCGTTATTGCGGGTCGGGGAACTCTCCCGTATAGATCGGGGCCTTCTCGTATCCTCGTTGTAAAAGACCAGTCGTTCCGCCGCCGTATCTTCGGGGGCGGCGCCGGTGGAGGCTTCGGCCCGTGCCGCCTTCATCGGGAAGCTGTCCCCGAACCGGAGGCTGTATCCCAGTACGAAAGACGTTCCGCAGCCGTTCTGCACAACTATGAGATAACCCTTTGCCGACCTTTTCAGCAGTTCCGCCGCCGACGCGCGCTCGTTCTCGTCGAGCCTTTCCAGCAAGAGAGACAGCTCCCGGCGCACAAGCGGAAAGCCTCCCGTGACCAGGGTCGTTTCTACCAGCCGTGCGGAATCCTCCTTGAAATTGTAGAGGGCGAAACTTTCGCCCTCCGACAATTCGATTCCGGATATGCTGCCTGCCACCCTGTCCAACCCGACCGAGGCGACCGCTTCCATCGGCGCAACGGCGACCTTCACTATGCCGCCGTTGCGCCGGCCCGCCCGGCGCGTATATCCTTTGAGCCCCATTATGCGTCGAGTATGGCGATCGACAACAGTTCAGGGAGCAGGTAGTCGCATCCGGCCATAAATACGGCTCTCTGGCGGTTCTCCATCAAATCGGGGTTGTACCACATCTTCACCTCGGTGCCCGGGAAGTGGGATGTATTGACCGCAAGTGCCAGGTTGCGCCGGTCGGTGAGGATGGCGAAGGACTGCGGCATGGCGGCCATCGAGGGAAGGTAGGGGGTAAGCTGTACGTCGACAACGGGTATGCCCCGGTAGGAGAGCCTTTCACGGCCGTTCTGCTTGGCGATATAGGCGCTGTCCAGCAGGATATTGTCCAGCACGTCTTCGTATTTCGCATATACGTCGGAGGTGACCAGGTAGACCAGTTCTCCTTGCGACTTAAAAGCCCTCAGCAGGTCGGAAGATTTTTCCCACAGTGTTTTGAACAGCTCCTCCGGGTCGTCGGGGTCGGAGAGTTTGTCGTAGGTGAAGTTGGTTATGCCGGTCTCTCCGGCATTCCTGTCGGCGAAGATTCTTTTCAGCAGGCCGTCGAAGGTGGAGTACTCCCCGCTCGTGGAGGCATCTCCCAGCCACATGGTCACGCGGATGCTCTCGGCAATCGCCTCCCTGAACAGTGCGGTCTCGGCCTGTTCGAGCACCGTGCCGCTGAGATCGTCCATCGTACCGCCGGCCTGGTTGACGACCTTTTCATATACAAGGTCGAAATACTCGTCCGCACTGTAACCCACCTCGGCTTTTATGCGGTGCATGTCGATGGTCTTCTGGTACTTGTCGGCAGAGATGCCGCCGTTCCAACCCGCCGCGGTATATTTCTGAAGGATGTCGCCGCCCCTTTTCCAAAAATGGAGGGTGGTGGGTACGGGCATGTTATACATCACCTTTATACCGAGCGATGTGGCGTCGGGCCCTGTGAACATAGGGCGGAAAAAGATGGTTTCGAGGTCTGTGCCCGAATACTCTTTGGTCTTTTCGATCTTACTCATTTCGTTTTTTTATTATTGGTTTATTCCCCTGGGGTGTTATATCAGGCTTTTGAGATTCTTAACATCTTCGTAGTAGGCCTCCTGGTTATTGGAGAGCCGCGTACCGTGGACAGACGGGTCTTCTTTCGGCTTGGTGGCCGAGGCGAAAACCCCCTTTCGGGCCTCCCACAGAACAGGTATCCTGTTCGACGGACTTCCCGCCACGTTATATTCTCCATGTAAGGGGCCGGGATGCTTACCCTGCTCGCTTACGGAAGCCTCGCCGAGGCTCCCTCCGGCCGCACACGTCGAATCAACCGGGCGAAGATCCGGTCGTTCCCCCGGCTTCCCGCAAGGCTCCGCCGAAGCTATCGCGGCTCCGTGCCGGGTCGGCGAAGGATTGCAGGCTTCCCCTTTCTCCCCGGCCCCGGAAAGAGCAGCGACTCCCCCGGATTTATTTGGAGAAGAATCCTGTATGGTTTGGCCCTTTATCGCCCGGTGGAACAGATCGCCGGTTTTTCCCGAGACGGTATCCATTGCCTTCGATACGTGGCTTCGGTTCGAGGAGCCGCGCGGCTTCCCGGGAATGTCCTCCGTTTCTCCCTCATCGTAAATCTCTCCGCCGTGCGGCTTTCCGGGACTGCCCGCCGGAACGGGCCCTCCCGGAAGGTCTGTGCCCTCCCGGGCCGCAGGATGCGGCCCGGGGTCGGGGAGCGGCTCGCCGCCCGTTCCCGGGTCGACCGGCCCGGCCGACTTTCCCGAGACGGCATCGACCATTTTTTCGAATATGCCTGCGATTGCCATTTCAAACGCATTGCCGCCCGGCACCGGCGGAAGACCGAGGTTGCGAATCAGCCTCCGGTCACGGAGGCCTGTTCGGCCCTGCGCGATGATAACATCGGCCAACCCGCAGTCGAGTACCTCCTCGGGCGGCAGCCACCGCCCCTTCCCGCCGCTGCAGGCCATCAACCGCACGAACCCCTCCTTCGCCCTGCCCGAGTTGGCCGCGTAAATTCCGGCGCTCCGGTCGTCGGTCTGCCGAAGCATATCGGCCGCCGATTCTATCTCCCGGCTGTTCCCCTCCGTTTCGCACGAGGAGTTATGGATCAAGTAGAGACAGTTGGCGGAGATTTCCCGGCGCCCCGGCGAGGCCGCCTGGGCGATGACCGTGGCGGCCGATGCGGCGTAGCCGAAGCATCGGGTGGTAACCTCCGCCCCGCACTCTTTGAGGGTGTCGTAGATCAGCAGGGCGTCGGCGACGCTCCCCCCGGTCGATCGTATATTCACCGTCAACCTCCGGGGCCGATGCTCCCGCACCCTTTCGAGCAGTGTCCTTAGCGAACCGTAGGTGGATATGCGGTTCCCGCTCTCTTCGAACTGCATCCGTTCGGGCACTCCTATCGCCCCTTCGATGTCGATCACGAGCTCCTCGGGGGCGTTGTTCAATATATTTATTCGTCCTTTCATATTCAGTTTTCCGAGGCGGATGCCTGCTGATCCAGATTGATGTCCCTGTAGTAGTACATACATTTTCTCACATATTCGTACGAGCAGCAGAATTTCTCGGTGGCGTGCCACATGGCGTCCGTGCGCCTCATTCCGCCGGCGGTAAGCCTCGCCACCTCCTGCCTCACGGCCAGAACCTTGCACAGGGTGTGGTCGACTATCCCGAGTTCCAGCAGCTTCGCCGTGAGTTCCCCCGCGGAGAGCTTCCCGAACCGGGCCTCGATCTGGGCGAGCAGTTCCGTTATATATACAGTCATGTCACCCTTTCTTTAAAATTCCGCCTGGGCCGCGATCGACCTTACACTTTCCTGTGCCCGGGTGATGTCACTCTCCGATATGTAAACCCGGAGCGATCCCAGCTTTTCGTCGACAATCTCCTCCACCTGTGCCCGGGTGAGGTAGAGTTCTTCGGTGCCGGCTTGGCCCGGCAAATTGTTTTCTGTCATAATTCTTTGGGTTTTAATGTTATTTTATGGGATATTCCAACAGGAATACGCATTTTACAGAGGAGCCACCCGCGGGGCGGTAACCCGAGATCTCTTCGAGTCTGCACAGCACCGCTTCCCCGCCGATCTCCAGCCGGTAGAGCCCCCGAAAGTCCTTCCGGGCGCTGTCGGGCCGGATAAATGGCTCGATGTCGCCGGGGCGGAGATCCATATAGACCTCGATCCTCTTCCCGCTTTCGAGTTGCGCCATGTCGCCCGTGCGGTACTTCCCGAGTCCCTCCACCCCGTCCCTCTCCTCGAAGCAAAGTGTAAAGGGTTCGACATCGCCCGTTCCCGTATTGTCGGCGGCGCTGTGATGGAACGCCAGGTAGGGGTAGGAACTGCTGCCGGCCGACCAACCCCACTGCTGACCCTGAGGCAGTTCCCTCATCCCTTCGTAAACCACTATCTTGGGCAGGAAGTTTAGGTCTTCCAAATTGTCCGAAGAGGTTGAGTCCCTGTCCCCGGCCTGGAGCAGGGAAGCGTCGGGGGCATCGGGATAGTCCCCGACAGCATTTACCGAGGCCGTAAACATCGGGCTCTGGTGGGTCTGTTCCCCTGTCCTGGTCAGATTGTTTTCGATGGTGACGCTCCATTTGCCCAGGGTCTCCCCCGCGGAGAGGTTCTGTCGGGTCACCGAGCCGTCCCCGCTCAGGTAGCAGTAGCTTACCACCGAGGCGGTCTTCTCCGCCGGCTCCCTTATAACGACGGGCCTCGAGCGGTCGATCCTGGCCGACCAGTCGATCACCGGCCCGCCGGCATAAAAATCATCGGGAGGGTCGGCATATACGGTTTTCGAGAGTTCGTCGGTATAAAGTCTCAGGTTAAAAAGGTGTTTGACGCTTCTGATCAGGTCGAGACAGGTCACCCTGTGGGCCGCCACATCTTCGAACGAGACTTTGGAGCCTATGGTTGGGTATTGGGTGAATATCGGTCTTACAACGGTTTGGGCCCCCAGTGTGAAATTCATTCCCGGATTCGCCCCGCCCAGCCAGAGGGTGTCGAACAGCTTGGGGCTCGAGGGCAGCAGCCGCTCGGCCGCACTGCGGATGCGCAGCTCCACCTCCACGGTGCCCATCTCGGCGACATAGCCGTCGTAGAGGGCCCAGTCCCCGCCGTATAAAGAGTACGATCCTGTGCCGTCGAGCACATATAGTTTCGGGTTCGACACCGGATAGGCGGAATTTACGGTCACGGTGAACGACCTCTCCCGGTAGGTGCCTTCCGTGTATTCCGTTTCCACCCCCTCCACCGTCCGGTCGTATGCAAACCGGTACTGTGCACCGTCGGAGTGATCGAATACCACCACGGTATACTGCCTTGTGTTTTTGAACTCCTCCCTCCGGTCGGCGTTGCGGTTGGAAAGCATAAAGTGTCGGGTGTGTCCGTCGCCCAGGTAGACGGTGTCGAAGCCGGCGAGGCGCTCACGGCTCTCCATGTAGTAATCCGTGGTGTAGTATATCCGGTATTCGAACGAAGCCGTCACCTCGAAAAGCGGAACGAATGCGACCCGCTCCCCGTCGTATACAAAACAGCCCCCCGTGTCGTACACCCCGTCGACCCTTATCCCGTCGCGGGTCTCGGCGGGGTCGGCTGTCTCCACGATATTACCCAGGGAGCTGTATGTACGGTAGGGGTCGGCATAGACCCTTCCCAGAGAGTCTGCCGATGCCCGGGCGCTGTAAAACCTCCCGGCCCGAAAGTCCATCCGCGCTTTGACCGCATCGGCATTTGTCGATGGGTAATTGCCGCTGATATGCAGCTTGCCGAAAAACTCACCCTCCATAAAGTG
>JAJBVJ010000073.1 GCA_020859875.1 Rikenellaceae bacterium | reverse complement strand
GGCCTTTCCGCTTTGAACGCCTTAACCCTGTCCCCGGCACTGTGCGCCCTGCTGATGAAACCATATATGACAGAGGACGGCATGGAAAAAAAGAATTTTACAACACTTTTCCGGAAGGCTTTTAACACCTCTTTTACCACCCTTATCAAGCGTTACCAGCATGCTGTTTTGGTTTTCATTAAGCGGCCGTGGCTCACCTGGGCAACACTTATCGGCTGTTTTGCCCTGCTGGTACTACTTATGAACAACACAAAGACCGGTCTAGTTCCGAACGAGGACCAGGGTGTAATATTCGTCGATGTCAGCGCACCGGCGGGCAGCTCGCTTTACCAAACCTCCCTTATAGTGGAACAGCTTGAACAGCAGTTCGCATCCATCCCCCAGGTCGTCCACTACACCAAAACATCGGGTTACGGGATGACTTCCGGCCAGGGCAGTTCCTACGGCACCTTCACCCTGAGGCTAAAGCCGTGGAATGAACGGAAAGGTAAGGGAGATTATATCGACGATGTCATAAGTGAAATATACCAACGTGCGGCCACTGTTAAAGATGCTACGGTATTTGCCATATCCCCGGCCATGATACCGGGGTATGGAACAAGCAACGGATTCGAACTCAGTGTACAGGATCGCCGGGGAGGAGATATTTCCGCACTGTATGAACATACTCAGGAATTCCTTGCCCAACTCAACACACGTGGGGAAATAGCGGCGGCTTTCTCGGCCTTCAATCCACGATACCCGCAGTGGAAAGTCGAAGTGGATGTGGCCAAGTGTAAGATGGCCGGGATTTCCCCGTCTGAAGTTTTGAACACGGTATCGGCTTACTACGGTGGGCAGTATGTCTCGGATATCAACCGTTTTTCCAAAGTCTACTATGTTATGATACAGGCCGATCCGGCTTACCGGCTCGACACCGAGACATTGGAGCGTGTTTATGTACGGGTGGGCGGTGAAATGGCACCTATCAGCCAATTCGTCACATTGACCAAAACTTACGGGGCCGAATCGCTCAGCCGGTTCAATATGTATACGTCCATCACGGTCAACGGTATGGCTGCGGACGGCTACAGTTCCGGCGATGCAATACGGGCGATCGCAGAAGTAGCGGAACAGACACTCCCGTTCGGTTACAGTTATGAGTTCGGCGGTATTACGCGCGAAGAAAGCCAGACCACCAATTCCACTGTAATTATATTTATCATATGCACTCTTATGATTTACCTGATATTGAGTGCTATGTACGAGAGTTTCCTGATTCCGTTCGCCGTGATTCTATCTGTACCGTGCGGGCTTATGGGCAGTTTCATGTTCGCAAAGGCTATGGGGCTGGAAAATAATATCTATCTGCAAACAGGGCTGATAATGCTTATTGGCCTGCTTTCCAAAACTGCGATTCTGCTTACAGAATATGCCACCGAGAGGCGTAAAAGCGGTATGGGCCTGGCGCAATCGGCCGTCGCGGGGGCTAAGGCGCGATTGCGCCCGATCTTGATGACTGCCCTGACGATGGTATTCGGGATGTTACCGCTCGTATTTTCCAGCGGTGTGGGTGCTAACGGGAACAGTTCTCTCGGAACAGGTGCCGTAGGTGGCATGATCGTGGGAACGCTGGCACTCATTTTCCTTGTCCCATCTCTTTTTATCATATTTCAGTATATCGAAGAGCGCTTTAAACCGATCCAATTTGAAAAGAGTTCGGACTGGGCTATTCAGGCCGAATTGGAAGATACAGGAATTTCTAAGAAATGATTAAATGAAAAAAATCATAGTAATATTTGCAGCGGTTTCGATGGTTTCGTGCGGGGTTTGGAAACCATATTCACGGCCGGAAGAACTGCGCACCGACGAGCTGTTCGGCAGCCGTTTCGAATCGGACGATTCGGTAACAATCGCGACGATAGGCTGGCAGGAATTCTTTAACGATACACTGCTTCAGCGTCATATCGAGACCGGCATCGAAAATAATGCCGACATGAATATCGCCCGGCTTTCAATAAAACAGGCCGAATCCGCATTGAAATCGGCCCGGTTGGCTTACGTCCCGTCATTTTCCTTTTCGCCGGAAGGAGCCGTAAGCAGTTTCGACACCCGCAAAGCCTCACAGGTATACAGCATCCCCGTGGTCG
The DNA here is from genome assembly GCA_020859875.1 of Rikenellaceae bacterium. Lineage (GTDB taxonomy): Bacteria > Bacteroidota > Bacteroidia > Bacteroidales > Rikenellaceae > WRDF01. The sequence continues at coordinate 3,750 of JAJBVJ010000073.1, read as the reverse complement.
CCAGCTGGGAGATCGATATTCTCGGCCGGCAGACAAATGCAAAACGGCGCTCCAAAGCAGCCTATGAGCAAAGTATCGAATATCGCAAAGCGGTACAGACCTGGCTCGTGACGACTATCGCCAACCATTACTATACTCTATTGATGCTCGATGAACAATACCGTATATCTTCCCAGACGGCCCTGTCATGGAAGCAGAGTATCGAGACGATGCGGCTGATGAAAGAAGCCGGGATGTTCACCGAAGCGGCCATAGCGCAGAGTGAGGCCAATTATTTATCTATCGAGGCTTCGTTGCTCGACCTTCGGGAAAGTATAATTCAGATCGAGAACAGCCTTTCGCTGTTATTATTCCAAACGCCCGGTACGGTGGAAAGGGGAACATTTCAGAGGCAAGAGTTCCCGGACTGTCTCGCATATGGAGTCCCTGTGCAACTGCTTGCAAATCGGCCGGATGTTCGAAATGCCGAATACGAATTGGTACAGGCTTATTATCAAACGGCGGAAGCCCGCGCGGCACTTTACCCGTCCCTGGTTTTGGCCGGGAGTGCCGGCTGGACGAACAGTGTAGGGTCAACGATCCTGAATCCCGGCAAACTCCTACTATCGGCGGCGGCTGGACTTACTCAACCTGTATTTAACCGGAGGCTAAACCGCTCACAACTGGAGATAGCAAAAGCTGCACAGGAGCAGACGGCGATCCGTTTTCAACAAACCCTGCTCGACGCCGGGGCCGAAGTGAATGAGGCCCTTACCCGCTATCAGACGGCACGGGATAAAGAGCCCTTTATAGACCGTCAGGTGGAATCGCTCCAAACAGCGGTACGGAGTACCGAACTTTTAATGACCCATGGCTCCACTACTTACCTTGAAATACTTACCGCCCAGCAGGCTCTTCTCGGGGCACAATTAGACGAAGTGGGGAATAGATTTGACCGTATACAAAGCATAATCAGTTTGTACCACGCGTTAGGCGGAGGAACACATTGAAGTAAATTACCTTAAACCATCGTTTTTTTTCTTAATTTTTTCCGAACCGGAAACTCTTGGTAGAGGTTTCCGGTCCGGGAAAGCCTTTTACGACCATTCCCGGAACTGAGCAAGGGGTGGATATTAACGGGAGAGAAGGAAAAGTTTATTCCTACTTCAACTCTTACGGGACTCCCGGAGCGGGCACCTACCATATAAGATTATCCAACACCGTCTAAGGAGAATAATAAGCCTGGAGCAATGGGATTAGCCCACATCCACCGGCATCTCGCTCAATATTGTTAGTGATAATTGAAATGATCTGTAAAATAATAACTTGCAGAATAAAGTTATCGCACCGTTAGCAACAGAACAGCAATAATAATTATCTTTACCGATATTACTAACTATAAGATACCAAACTCAAATAATGTCGGAAGAGCAGAAAAAGATCCTTGAACAGAAATTGTGGGATATCGCCAATACTTTGCGCGGGAAGATGGATGCGGATGAGTTCCGGGACTATATACTCGGATTTATTTTCTATAAATATCTGTCAGACAAGCAGTATCTCCATGCAAGCGAATTGCTGAGGACAGAAAAAATAAAGGATTACGCCCAGGTGGTGGATAAAGACACCGTCGAAGCCATAAAGGAAGATTCGCTGGAAGCTCTCGGATATTTCTTGCCGCCGCAAGACCTCTTCGACAGTATCGCCGGTAAGGGCCGGGGAAAAACCGACGGTAAAGCCGGGTTTATTATCGGTGATATCGAACGCATCCTGAAAGATATCGAGCAAAGCACGATGGGAACCGACAGCGAAGACGATTTTGTCAAGCTATTCGAAGACCTCGACCTTAATTCCATCAAACTCGGTCGTACACCCGATGCCCGTAATGAGGTGATCGCTAAAATATTTTCACATCTGGACGGGATCGATTTCGAATTGTCAAATGCCAATTCCGACGTGCTGGGTGATGCTTACGAATACCTTATCGGGAAGTTCGCATCGGGAGCCGGGAAGAAAGCGGGAGAATTTTACACCCCGCAGCAGGTTTCCAAGGTGCTTGCGAAGATTGTTACATCCGGCAAAACCCGCCTTAAAAATGTATACGACCCGACCTGCGGTTCGGGTTCGCTACTGCTTCGCGTCGGGAAAGAGGCCAATGTTAGTATGTTTTACGGACAGGAACTAAACCGTACCACTTACAACCTTGCCCGGATGAATATGATCCTGCACGGTGTCCATTACAGTAATTTCGATATCCGGCAGGAAGATACCCTCGAGTATCCCCAGCATCTCGACCTTCGATTCGAGGCGGTCGTTGCAAACCCTCCGTTCTCGGCCCACTGGAAAGGAAAGGATAACCCGCTGTTCTTTAATGACGACCGTTTCAGCCAGTACGGCAAACTGGCTCCGTCGAGCAAAGCGGATTTTGCGTTCCTCCAGCATATGCTATACCAACTGGACGATAACGGAACGCTGGCCTGCATCCTGCCCCACGGCGTCCTGTTCCGCGGGTCGGCCGAAGGGGAAATACGGAAATATATTATCGAGGAACTCAACTACCTCGACGCTGTAATAGGTCTGCCCGCAAATATATTTTACGGCACCTCGATACCGACCTGCATCATAGTGATGAAGAAATGCCGCACGTCGCCGGACGATATCCTGTTTATCGACGCGAGCCGCGGTTTCGAAAAGCAGGGGAACCAGAACGCCCTTCGTGACAGGGATGTGGATAAAATCGTGAACACCTACCGTGAACGCAAGCCGGAAGAGAAATACAGCTACGTCGCAAAGCTGGACGAGGTTCGGGAGAACGATTATAACCTGAATATACCCCGGTACGTCGACACGTTCGAGGAAGAAGAACCTGTCGACCTGGCCGAGGTCAGCCGGGAACTGAAATCACTAAATGGGCAGATCGGCGAGGTTGATAGGCGTATAGCGGAATTTTGCAAGGAGCTTGGAATCGATACACCGTTTTAACGCCCGGAGGATGTTATTATGAAACAAGAGAAAATAAAAGTACCGAAGTTGCGGTTCCCGGGGTTTGAGGGGGAGTGGGAGGAGAAGAAGCTAAACTCCGTTGTGAAATTCCACAAAGGGAAAGGTATATCCCGAAGTGATATAGTACAAAAGGGGCAATATGAATGCATCCGGTACGGAGAATTGTATACCGACTATGGAGAAACCATAAAATCAATTATTTCCAAGACTAATCTGCCCCCAAAGGCACTATTTTTTAGCAAATACAATGATATAATTATACCTACCTCGGGGGAAACTCAAATTGATATTGCCACAGCTTCATGTGTATTGAAGGATAATGTTGCCTTAGGGGGAGATTTAACGATAATGCGAACAGCGGAGAATGGAGTGTATTTATCGTACTATTTAAATTCTGCTAAGAAAATAGAAATTGCAAAACTGGCACAAGGCAATACGGTTGTACATCTATATCCCGAACATCTTTCAAGTTTGCAAATAAGCTTGCCGTCCATAAAAGAGCAACAAAAAATAGCCGACTTTCTTTCTGCCGTGGATGAGCGAATCGAATTACTGAAAAAGAAAAAAGAACAACTTGACACCTATAAGCGCGGAGCGATGCAACAGATATTCTCCCGCCGGTTGCGGTTCAAAGATGGGGACGGGAAAGACTTTCCGGAGTGGGAGGAAACAACTTTAGAAAAAATGTGTCATCTTCAAGACGGATATATGTTTAAATCAACTGATTTTATTGAGAAAAAAGAAGATGCTATTCAAATAATACGTATT
>JAJBVJ010000272.1 GCA_020859875.1 Rikenellaceae bacterium | reverse complement strand
CAAAACCTATTGATCGTTGGACTGTTTAAAATTTTGGCGATTTTTTTACCCCTTAATCAATAGCTAATGCCAATAATACCGGACAAAGATAAATCCTAATTGTTAGAAAACAAATAATTACACAATGAGCCGCAGGAAAGACCCGTCGATCGATAATGCTTTATGCGATGCGGTTACCGTCGTGCAAGACCCTCCGCGCGTGCCGCCGGGGTAATGTCGAGTGAAGAAAATTCTCCTTGCATGTATCGGAAATATCCCGCCATGGCGATCATGGCGGCATTGTCGGTGGTGAATTTCAATTCGGGGAGGTAAACGTTCCATTTTTGCCGGCGTCCTTCCTCTTCGAGACGGATCCGAAGTCCCGAGTTGGCCGATACTCCGCCGGCGGCGGCGATTTCGGTAATTCCTTTGTCTTTGGCCGCCCGTAGTAATTTAGCCAGAAGAATATCGATAATAGTCTTCTGGAGCGAGGCGCAGAGATCGGAGCGGTTTTTTTCTATAAAATCGGGCTCTTCGGCCATACGGTCGCGCAGGAAGTAGAGAAACGAAGTTTTCAGTCCGCTGAAACTGTAATCGTAACCTTTTACGGAAGGCTTCGCAAATTTGAACTTTTCCCCATCGCCCTCCTTTGCCAGACGGTCTATCACCGGCCCACCCGGGTAGGGAAGCCCCATGACCTTGGCACACTTGTCGAATGCCTCCCCGGCCGCATCGTCTATGGTGGTGCCGATTATTTCCATGTCGTGGTAAGACCGCACCTCGACGATCTGAGTGTGGCCACCCGAAACCAACAGGCAGAGGAAAGGGTAGGCGGGGTGTGGCAGCCGCCTGTCGGGAAGGTCTATGAAATGGGAGAGGATATGCCCTTCGAGGTGGTTCACCTCTACCAGTGGAATATCCCGGGAGAGGGAGAGCCCTTTTGCAAACGAGACGCCGACCAGCAGAGAGCCCAATAGCCCCGGGCCGCGGGTGAAGGCTATGGCGTCGATTTCACCGACGCGGATGCCGGCATCCTTTATCGCGGTATCAACGACGGGAATTATATTTTGTTGGTGAGCCCGTGAAGCCAGTTCCGGAATTACTCCGCCGTACTCGATATGTACTTTCTGGCTTGCGATCACGTTCGAAAGCAAGGTGCGCCCCCGAAGTACGGCCGCCGAAGTGTCGTCGCACGAAGATTCTATTCCGAGTATAACCGTTTCGTCCATATTGTTTATCGACCGGGCCTTGCGCGAGGAAAATTCCGCCCCGCAGGACAATATATTAAGGGTTTAATTCGTAACTTTGTCAGTTATAAACCGCCTTGTACGTTCCCCTTCCGGCTTCGATGCGCAAAGTTATAAAAATATCGGTACATATCCTTTCCGCGATAATCCTCGTACTGATCGTCCTGCCGGTTATAATAGGGCTTGTCATCCAGCTCCCCTCGGTTCAGAACTTTGCCGTTCGAAAAGCCTCCGAGTGGGCGAGCTCGAAACTGGAAGCCAGGGTATCCATCGAGCGGATCGACCTTAAATTTTTCAGCCGTGCCCACATCAAAGGTTTTTATGTGGAAGATTACGGCCGGGACACCCTTTTGTATGTAGGAGTAATAGATGCCGAAGTTCTCCATACCGGGCTTCTCGGGGGCCGGTTCACCCTGGGAAAAACCCGGGTCGCCGACATTCGTTTTTTGATGCATGAAGACCCCGACAGCACCACAAATTTTCGTAAGATAATCGAAAAGATAAAACGCCGGAATCCCCCGGATGTCCGCCGGCCCTTTGAAATCAACATCACCGAACTTATCATCGAGAACTTGTATTACCGGCTCGTAAAGCTCGATCCGCCCGAACGGGGTGCGGCGGTCAATTTCAGCGACCTGGAGGTTCAGCGGTTCGACATGAAGGCCGCCGGTGTGAGAATCCTCGGGGACAGCATTCGGATGGATATAAAGAATATGGCCTTCCGGGAGAAAACAGGGCTCGAAGTACCGCTTTTCGCCGCAAAGATCGAGAACATTTCGGGAAGTTTCATAAAGGCGAGCGAACTCACACTGAAATCGGGCCGCAGCGACCTTAATTTGGCCTGGCTCCAATTCGTGGCCGGCGGATGGGAATCCTATAAGGATTTTGTGAAGGATATTGCCATCGAGGGGAAAATCGATCCTTCGGCGATCGATATGGCCACGGTCGCCGCTTTCGTGCCCGGTATGGCAGGTGTCGACTACCTCTTTACACATGTGGAAGGAAATGTAGCGGGAAAAGTCGGCAATATGTCCGGAAGGATATCGAATATTACCCTCGAAGGAAGTTCGGCCTCGTTCGACTACCGGATGCGGGGATTGCCCGATGTGGAGAGGGCCCATTTCGACATCGACAGGCTGGTCGTCAGAACTTCGTCGGATGGTATCGGGCGTGCACTGGCGGGTCTCGACCGATACCCGCTGCAGCCGCGGTTGGAACAATTTGTCGACGGGTTGGGCGTAATATCTCTCGACGGGGCCTTTCACGGCACTTACAAAGATTTCGAGGCGGATGGACGGCTCGAAGCTCAGGATGCCAGGTTACGGTTCGACCTCGCGCTCTCTTCTGATCCGGGCGAAGGGCTTGCCTATACGGGTAACGTTGCCGCCTTCGGGGTAAATGCGGGACTTCTGGCGGGGGTTCCCAAACTGGGAAGGGTGGGATTCCGCGCAGTAGTGAACGGACGGGCCGGCATAGGCGGGTTAACGCTCGACACCGATGCCAATATCGTACTGGCCGAATACAACGGATACCGTTACCGGGATGTGGCGGTTAAGGGTGAGCTCGATAACCGGATGTTCAACGGACATATTACTTCGGCAGACCGTAACATCGATTTCGATTTCGACGGGATATTCGACCTGAACGACACCATACCCCGCTACGATTTCACCCTGGAACTGAGAAACGCCGACCTTGCCGCGCTGAATTTCGTAAAAAAAGATTCGGTCTCGCTGCTCAGCGCCGGGGTGAGGGCCGTAGGCAGCGGTACGAATCCGGATAACCTCTACGGTAGTATCACGGTTACCGACCTTCTCTATATCCACGACGGAGACTCCCTTCGAACGGGCCGTATGGAAATAACCGGACGCAACACGGACGATTCCAAATACCTGGCTTTCAATTCCTACTTTGCCGATGCCGAGTACCGAAGCAGGACGAGTTACGCGCAGTTGATCCCCGAAATAAAGCGCACCCTTCAATCCTACATACCGACCCTTGTTAACGACGGGGCGGTAGAAGCCCGTTCCCCGGCATCCGTTGCCCGGGCGGATAACTATTCGCTTTTGAGTATCGATATAAAGCGGGCCAATAAAGCTGTCGGGGTCTTTTTCCCGGGGCTCGTGCTGGCCGAGGGGAGCCGTCTCTCCTTTATGTTCAATCCTAATGCCGGCCAGCTCTCCCTCAATGCGGCATCGGAATATGTGGAATACAACAACAATTTCGTTTCGAAACTCGAGATGAATACCCGCAACCAGGGCGATTCCCTTTCGGTTTTCATCCGGGCCGACGAGATGTATGCAGGAGGTATCTTTATGCCCGACTTTTCGGTAATCGGGGGAATGAAGGACAACCGGATAAATGCATCCGTTCGGTTCATGGATTCGGTGCGCCGGATGACCGCACTGGTCGGGGTGGCATCGAGATTCTCGCGCGATGAGCAAACGGGGATGACACGGGCCGATATAAATTTTACACCTTCGAGTATAACCATCGGCGACCGCCTTTGGAACATCTATTCGCGGGGCATTGCCATAGACAGCACCCGGATAGCTATCCGAAATTTCCGGATGGTCGGTTCCGGCCAGAGCCTTACGGTGGACGGCACGCTCTCCCGAAGCCGCACCGATACCCTGCATATCGACCTGAATAATTTTGACCTGGAACCCCTTACCGGTTTTACTTCACGTTTGGGGTATATCGTCGGTGGCCGCACCAACGGCCATGCAGACCTTATGGCGGCACGAGGCGAGGCCATACTCCACGCCAGGGTCGAGTTCGACAGTATAAGGCTGAACGACAAACCCCTGCCCGACGGACTTTTCGAAAGCACATGGGATTTTCAGAACGAGCGGGCAAGGTTCGCTCTCTCGGCAAAGCAGAGCGGAGACACAGTGATATTGGGCTATTTCAGGCCTTCCACCGGGCAATACCTCGGGAAGGTGGATATGGCCGGGATTGACATTTCCCTGGTTGAGCCGTTTTTCCAGGGAGTCCTTCGTGAAACATCGGGATCTGTGGACGTCGATGCCGAAATCACGGGGCAAAGGCGTAATCTGAAGGTCAACGGACAGGCCTCGGTGAAATCGATGCAGACTACGGTCGACTATCTGAACGTCCCCTACCAGGTGCGCGATGCCGTGGTGACGGTGACCGACAATGTAATCCGGGCCGAAAATATGCCGGTATACGACCCGCTTGGAAACAGTGCGGCGATGGATCTGAGCGTCGACCTGAACAACACCGCAAATGTGAGTTATCATTTGAATATTAGACCGCAAAACCTGCTGGCAATGAACACCGACTCACACTACAACGAAATGTTTTACGGGAGGGTATTCGCCTCTGGAACGGTGGTAGTCCGGGGCGACCGCAGGGGTGTAAATCTCGACATTACCGCAGTGACACAAGGCGATTCCGAATTTTATATGCCCCTGGGCGATTATTCCGGGACCCTTGCCGATATAATCACTTTCCGGGAACCCGCTAAGGAGGGTCGGGAAGAGTTGACCGAGTACCAGCGCCGTATGCGCACCATCATGGAGCGCCGGCGCCGGCGGGAACGGGGTGAAGGGGGCGGCATCAGCGAGCTTACGATGAACCTCGACGTCCAGCCCAATCTTCTTTTCTCCCTTATAATGGACCCCCGCACGGGCGATGTGATCCGCGGCCGCGGGAACGGGAATCTCTATTTCCATTTCGTGCCGGCCAACGACCAGTTCCGGATGAACGGGGTCTATGAAATATCCGAGGGGAGTTACCAATTCTCGCTCCAGGGTATCATCTCCAGGATCTTTACCCTCGAGGAGGGCAGCCGCATCACATGGCTCGACAATCCGAGGGATGCCGATCTCGACATATCGGCCGTATATACCGTTAAAGCCTCGCTGGCTCCCCTGCTGAATAATTATGTCGATGCAAATAAATCGTTTACCACAGTTCCGGTGGAAACCCGGATCATGCTGAACGGTAACCTCACGGATCCGGAGATCACCTTCGGGGTAGATGTCCCCAATGTAGATCCCGAAACGCGCTCTTATATTGTCAACGAACTGTCGACCCAGGAGAGTATATCCACCCAGTTTATCGCCCTGTTGGCGCTCAACTCCTTTTACAGCTCGGACAGCGGCAATATAGGCAGTGCGGGCGGAAGTGCCACGGCCGTCGATTTTATTTCGTCGCAGCTTAGCAACCTCATTTCCAGCGATAATATCCACATCGGCTTCCGTTACAGTCAGCGTTCGGAACTCACATCGGACGAATTTATGGTGGACGTATCGGCCAATCTGCTCGGCAGGCGCCTGGTGCTCGACCTCGAGGGGAACTATAATGCCCAGAATACCCCGCGCTTTACGGAGAACGATGCAAGCAACCTCACTGGCGACTTTTACCTCACATGGTTGATAGACAATGCCGGGAATCTCCGCCTGAGGGGGTTCTCCCGCAGGATCGACCGGTTCGACGAGAACCAGGGGTTGCAGGAGAGCGGAGTGGGTATATATTACAAGGAAGATTTCAATACGGTTGGGGATATCGTGCGTAATTTCCGGGAAAGGTTCTCGCGCAAGGACAAACGCAAGAAAAAGGGTGAACAGCAGGGGGAATCTTCCGCTAAAAACGATTAATTTTGCGGTCGGCACCGGGAAGTAATATTTTCATTGTGCC
>JAJBVJ010000126.1 GCA_020859875.1 Rikenellaceae bacterium | reverse complement strand
TTCCCATTTCGCAGCGAAGTCCATCGGTTCGGTGCGTGTTCCACGTTCGATAAAAAGGCCGTCCATTTTGGCAAGGTCGTTCTGCAGACCGTCGTAACTGCGCGAGAGTATGCCCGGCGCGAGGGTCACTTCGAGCATATGGCCGGCAAACTCCACATCGTTGCCTATGGTAAGACCCCGGGTCGACTCGTATACCTGCACGTAGGCGTCGTTGCCGACCACTTTTATAACTTCGGCCATCATACGTACGCCGCCCAGGTGGACGTAACATATCTCGTTCTGCGAGACAGGGCCGTCCGCCTTGACGATTACGATATTGGATATAATGCCCGCTACTTTACCTGTAGTCTTCATTTGCTTAATTTTATTCTTTGCACTTTTAAACCGCTTTTTCAATGAGATTTTTGCCGTCCAGCGATGCCATCAACTTTCGCAGCATCTCGCGTCCGTAACCCTCGTCGAGTGATACCCAGCGGTGTACTATATTTATTTTTGTGAGATATGACAATATCGTATTCATGTTGAAATAATCGTAGGGGGTAAGCTCCTCCGATATTCGCCAGCGGATAAGGTCAATTTTCCGCTCTTTCCCCAGGATATTTTCCTCCTCGGCCAGAGCGTCTATTACGTCGTCCACGTAGTCCAACTCGCCCCGCAGGCCGAAATCTGCCGCCGAACTGCGGGTCAGGGCATCCCGTACATAACCCTCCCCGACAAGCTGGCTCCCCACATCGAGCGACGCCTTGCGCGCGTTGTATGCGGCAATCACATTGCGCAGGTTACGGTCGAACTCATACCATTCGCGCAGGTATCGGTTTTTGCTGCCGGCACACTCTCGGTAATACGAAATGAACAGGGCCCGCTCGAAAGAGATGTCCGGGTCGACCCAATCGTACTCGGGGTTTTCGGGATCGGCATAGGCAGCCACTATCCGGCCGATAAAATCCGGCAAAACTGCGGGGTCTTTCAAACCCTCCTCCAACTCTTCGCGGCTGTAATTGCCCAGCTGGTTGAACCGGCCGCGGTGGGTACGAAGGTTAATCAGGTTTTCTACGTCGTAAAAATCGTAAAACAGCCCCAGGGTGCGTTTGTCCTCCCGGTCGATCTCCGAGCGGATTTCGGCGATAATATCGCATGCGTCGAAACCCTTTTTTTCGGAATCGATAGTGAATTCCCGCAGTCCGGCGACCAGCGTATAATAATTCCGGGCCATGACCTATTGCCGTTCTTCGAAGAGGATTTCCTTAACTTTCGGACGGAGGTATTCGCCCAGAAGGGCGTCGAATCCCTCGTCGGTGAAACCGATATAGTAGCCGCCCTCTTTGGGCCCGATCTTAAATCCGCTTTCTATGCTGTCCGAGAACTCTATTTCGAGCCCGTGGGTCATCAGCTCTTTCGACTGGCTGCCGATGGCAGCATCCAGCTCACGACGGTTCTTTTCGGGCAGGAGGGCCTTTAAAGATACGTCGGAGGAGTTGCTTGTCCAGTTGGTTGCCGCCGCGGTGAGAATATCTTTTACGAATTGGGGGTCGAGATTGGCCTTTTTGACGCTGTCTCCGACAGACCGGGTGACGATCATATCCGCTATGGCGGTCTTTAGCTGTGCAATAGCCTGTTTGCCGGCAAGGGTGAGCTCCGTCAGTGTATTTTTGCGGAGGTCTTCCGCCTCGAGGAGTGCCTGCCTGCGGATCCTTTCCGCTTCGTAATTGGCTTCGGACAATATTTTATCCGCTTTTTCCTGTGCCTGGGTCACCAGGGTCTCGGCCTGCTCGCGCCCTTTGGCAAGCCCCTCGTCGTAAAGCTTTTGAGTAAGTTCCTGAAGCTTGTTTTCCATAACGGTAATCTTATATTTTACTTTATACGTTCGATTGGTGTTCTGGCCGCAGAAGGTCTGTAACCTCCTTTACGGGAGAAAAGGTCGATACAGGCACTTCCACGAAGAGGGTTATCCAGTCCGCCATCGCCCCGTTCCAGAGGCCCGGGAGCTCCTGGGCTTTCAATTTTTTCCCGTCTTTGGATTTTTCCGATATGAAACCGGTAGCGGGGTCTCGAAAGCCGGTAAGATCGAATTTATTGCCGTTGCGGTCTTTCACCGCACATACTAAATCCACGGGATTGAAATGGGTTCCTTCCTTTAATAAATGAGCCTTATCCGGCGATATTTGAGAAGGTTCGGCTATCTGGAGCGAGCGGGTGCCGTCGCTGTTGCTCACCCAAAACGGGCCGCCTCCTGCTTCACCTTCATTTTTTACCATCCCGCAGACGCGCATCGGACGGTCGAGCAATTTTAGAAGCAGCAATTTTTGACTTTCCGGGCCTGACGTATCGAAAGAGTCCGGCAATTTACAGGAAAGCGAATTTTCGATGAATTCCCTCACCTGGGAAATCCCGGCCTGCCCGTTCTCAAGGCCGGTAGCCAATGCATCCGCTCTCTTCTTTAGGTCGAGAAGCACCCCGCCGATCAGTTTCTTGTACCTGACTGTGTCCGCTTTCAACCTGTCCGGGGCTACGTTATCTATATTCTTTATAAATATCAGATCGGCGTCGATCCTGTTCAGATTTTCGAGCAGGGCCCCATGTCCGGCGGGACGGAAAAGAAGAGTACCGTCCTGGTTTCGGAAAGGTTCGTTCGAGGGGGTTACCGCAATGGTGTCCGTGGCCGGATCCTGCACCGAAAAGGTGATGTCGTAGGTCACACCGTACTTTTGTTCGTATCGGCTCTTGATCTTTCCGACCAACTCTTCGAAACCTGTGCGGTGCTCCTCCGATATGGTAAAATGAACCTTCACGGTATTGCCGCTACGGGCATACATCGCCCCCTCCGCAAGATGCTCTTCGAAGGCGGTGCGGGCTCCTTCCGGGTAGGAGTGGAAATAGATCAGCCCTTTGGGCAGATGCGCACCGTAACGGAGGACGGCTTCGACTACCGTCCGCTCGTCCGAGTTTTCTATCCCGCCGGGAAGGGCAGGGTAGAAGGCGAAATTCTCAATCCCTCCGACCGTTTTTTCCGCTACCTGATTTTCTTTGCCCGTGTTCACAAAACTGAAAAGGTCTTTGAACATGCGGGTGGCTGCTCCCGATGCCGGGACGAACTTAACGATCGTCAGCCCGTAGGAGTTTGCGTCGTACTCCAGGATATATTTCTCGGCCTGTACTTCCGTGGGCCGGATTATTCCGTTCGCTACGGAGGCCGCCCCTTCCACCGGTAGATAACCGAATCCTTTTATGAAGTTTTCTATCTGTTTCCCGACTTTTTCTTCGGTCAGCCCGTGGCTTCTTATCTGATCCCTGTCCCTGTCGCCGAATAATAAATCCCGCATATATTTTGTTGATTTTTTGCCTGTTATAAATAAAGTCCAAAACCCTATAAAGATAAGGGTTTCTTGTGTAAATCCCAATTATTCGCCCCGGATTTTTTCCAGTCCGTATTTTGATGCAATTTAATAGAATCCGACCTCAATACCAACTAAAATAATATGAGACACCAATCAAAGCGAAGAATAGTCCAATTTTACTCACTTGTCGGGAAAAGTCGGCTCCGTCGATTATTTTGGAAACTGTTAGTATCTTTGTCCTATGGTCGAAAAACAATATAATGCCAACCTTAGAGATTATAACACTTTCGGTATCGATGCATCTTGCCGGTGCATGTGCCGGTACGAGACCCACCGTGACCTGAGCGAACTCTATGCCGAAGGCATCTTCGAGGGCAAATGGAACGTAATTTCGGGCGGGAGCAATATCCTATTTAACGGGGATTACGACGGAACCCTGGTGCATCCGGCATCCGGTGAAATAGTTACCTTAACATCCGGCAGCGGGACTGTAAAGCTCCGCGCGGATGCAGGGGTCGTGTGGGACGATTTTGTGGAATACTGCGTCAGGCATGGCTACTGGGGGGCTGAAAATCTGTCTTATATTCCCGGATATGTGGGAGCGTCCCCTGTCCAGAATATCGGTGCCTACGGGGTAGAGGCTAAAGACATAATAGATTCGGTGGAACTTTTTTGTGTCGAAAACGGTACTAAATTAATACTGGCCGCCGGCCATTGCGGCTTCGGGTACCGTACCAGCATTTTCAAAACCACCCTGAAAGGGAAAGTTATCATAACTGCCGCCAACTTCGTTTTAAAAACAGAGCCCGATCCCCGCCTTGGCTACGGCGACTTGCGGGATGCCGTGGATAGGCTCGGCGGAGCCAGTCTCGAAAATATCCGCAAAGCTGTGACCGATATAAGGAAAAGCAAACTTCCGGAACCTTCCGAATTAGGCAATGCCGGAAGTTTTTTCAAAAATCCCGTGGTAGGCGAAGATATTGTCGAAAGGTTGAAAAAGGAGTATCCGGAAATGCCTGTTTATCCATCGGGCGATCCCGGAAAAGTTAAACTCGCTGCCGGATGGTTGATCGATGCCGCCGGATGGAAGGGCCGGAAGTTAGGGCTGGCAGGGGTGCATGAAAAGCAGGCGCTGGTATTGGTCAACCTGGGCGGAGCGACCGGACGGGATATTATCGAGCTGGCAAAAGCGGTAACTGACAATGTCGCATCGAAATTCGGGGTGGAGCTCGAATCGGAAGTGAACATCTTTTAAATATCGGGTTATGGAATCGAACTTACTCTACCGGTTCAAAAAATATATCGACGACAACGGATTGCTCGATCCCGGCGACAATGTTCTGCTTGCCGTGAGCGGAGGAGTGGATTCGATGGTGATGATGTCCCTTATGGTCAAAGCGGGCTACAAGTGTGCAGTGGCCCACTGCAACTTCCAGCTTCGGGGAGAGGAGGCTTACCAAGACGAAGTGTTGGTGCAAAAGCAGGCTGATAGGCTTGCTCTTGCCCATTATAATATAAGGTTCGATACCGCGGGCGAGATGGAGCGCACCGGGGAATCGGTGCAGATAGCCGCCCGCAGGCTTCGCTATGACTGGTTTCGGGAACTTTCGCAGCAATACGGATACACGGCAATTGCCATTGCCCACCATGCGGACGACTCGATCGAGACCTTTTTTATTAATCTGATGCGTGGGACGGGTCTGAAAGGATTGACAGGCATTAACGTGGTCAACGGCAGGGTGGTGAGGCCGCTGTTGTTCGCCTCTCGTAAGGAGATAGCAGATTATGCGGCGCTCAATAATATTCCCTTCCGTGAAGATTCGTCGAACCGATCTACAAAATACCTGCGCAATAAAATCCGCCTGGGTCTCATTCCCCGTATCAAGGAGATAAATCCGCAGTTTACCGAGGTGATGGGGGCAAATGTCCAAAGGCTCACGGATGCGCAGATGTTCATAAACAGCGCAGTAGAACTGATCCGTGAGAAGGCGGAACAGACGGTGGACGGGCTGACGGTCATCGACCCATCGAAAATAGACGGCTCCTTCCCGATGCAATTCGTAATCTACGAGCTGCTGACCAAATATGGTTTCCGGGGCAGTGTGGTAGAAAGCCTTTGCCGGTCGCTCGAAGAGCAAAGCTCGGGCAAACGCTTCTATTCCAAAGATTATACGGCCTATACCGACCGCGGAAAGATAATAGTAGCCCCGGTGTCGGAAGGCGATATTTGTCAGGTAGCAATAGAAAAATATACCCGTAAGGTATACTGCGGCAATTCGGTTTACTTCTTTATATTCACCGATATCGATAATATCGAGTCGTTCGGTGTACCCGAGAATGTGGCCCTGCTGGATGCCGATAAGCTCACTTTTCCGCTACGAGCGCGCCTCTGGCAGGATGGGGACAGTTTCGTGCCTTTCGGGATGAGCGGTAAAAAGAAGGTGAGCGACTTTTTGATCGATAAGAAGGTCCCGGTAGCCGAGAAGAAGCGGCAGTTCGTTATACTGAGCGGCGTCTAAATCTGCTGGCTTGCAGGAAGAATAATAGACGACCGTTTCAGCATAACGGAAGCTACTGAAAACGTCCTTAAAATAATTAAAGAC
>JAJBVJ010000140.1 GCA_020859875.1 Rikenellaceae bacterium | reverse complement strand
CTCAATCATTCTCCCGAGAGCCATGTCGACCGGCGTAGCTCCGCCCCGCCTGGCTTCGACCTCACCAATGTAATGGGAACCCTAACGTTGCTCCATACGGCCAAGGATGCCTGGAAACGGGATTTCGTCGGTAAACTCTTCTACCATATATCGACCGACGAGGTCTACGGATCGCTCGGTTTCACCGATCACCCGTTTACCGAATCGACCCCCTACTGCCCGCGCAGTCCCTATTCGGCAAGCAAGGCGTCTTCCGACCATTTCGTAAGGGCCTTCGGGGAGACTTACGGTATGCCGGTCATTATCAGCAACTGCTCAAACAATTACGGCCCGTACCAGTTCCCCGAGAAATTGATCCCGCTGGCGATAAACAATATCCGCAAAAACAAACCGATCCCGGTATACGGCACGGGGGAAAATATACGCGACTGGCTCTATGTGGAAGACCATGCCCGTGCCATCGACCTTATAATGTGCCAGGGCATCATCGGGGAGACATATAATATCGGCGGAGGATGCGAGATCAGCAATATCGATGTTATAAGAGCGCTCATAGAAATTACCGACCGGCAACTCGGCCGCCCGAAGAGGCGACCCGAAGAGCTGATCTCCTTCGTGAAAGACCGCAGCGGACACGATCTGCGATACGCAATCGACTATTCGAAGATTAACCGCGAGCTCGGCTGGAGCCCTGCAACCCCCTTCCGGCAGGGACTCGAAAAGACAGTCGAGTGGTATCTCGAAAATGGCCGATGGCTCGAAAGTGTAACCAGCGGAGACTATTTGGAATATTACGGGAAAATGTACGGCAACCGGTAAAGCAGGTTACAGAGATAAGTTTATAATAAAAAGGGCTGCACCCCGCGCAGCCCTTTATAGTATTAAAATGGAATCTATCGGATCTCCATATATCCGTAAATCCATGACAAACCGGAGGTCGAGAAGGAAGTCCTGTATTCCCACGTATCGTCGTTACCGTCCTCTTTGTTATACTCCAGTACATTGTTCCATCCCTTTTTGAGGTGGAGGTCGAATTTGTAGGTATCGGTCCAGGTCGATCCTTTCTCGATAACGGTGCCGGTCACCTTAACATCGCGGTCGCTATATATATATCCCACTCCGTAGATTTCGTTCGAGGTTATCTTACCGAGAAATATATCATTCTTTTCGTCGTCACCGTCGAAACCCACCATAATGGCAGAACATATTTTAGCGTTTTTGTCGCTGATATTGATCGAACCCTGGATATCGTCGTCATCGTCGAAATAATCGTAGGCATCCTCGATGTCGATAAGATAGGAAGAGCTGACCGTTTCGGGGAACTGGAGCGTAAAACCTTCCTGGGCATCCCACTTTGCGGTTGCAAGTGCGTGAGTTCCGCTGTAGCTGTATGTTATGAGTTTAACGGCATCGATTTCGCCGGCGGGTATCGAAATCTCGCTCGCCTTCACGGTGACCTTATTGTCTTTTAACGGATTTTCGTCGTCGTCGTCGCTGCAGGCGCTAAAAACCAGTGCAAGGACGGGCAGTAGATAGAAAAACTTTTTCATTCTCAAATGTAATTAGGGTTAAATGAATACCGCTCCACGGGGTAAGGCAGCGGCGGCACAAATGTAACAAATTTATTCCCATTCGGTGCTTTTGCCACACCCTTTACAAAATCCCTGCCGGATCGGAAAAAAATGGGACCTCTTCGAATCTGCTTTCGGGAAAATGCCGTGAGAGGTACTTTTTAATATAATCACGGGTATCGGCGGTAATAATATCCGAGGTTACCGGATGGTGATTATACAGGACGGCTTCGAGTTCGATACCGCGCGAGCGGCACGCCTCCAGGCTGAGAAGGGTGTGGTTGACACTGCCCAGTTTCGGGTTTGTAACCAGAACCAACGGAAGTTTCCGGTCGGTGACCCAATCGAGCATAGTATATCCGCCCCGAAGCGGAGCCATCAAACCGCCGGCCCCTTCGATAAGTACAATATCGTATTTCGATAAGAGTTTTGCCGTATTTTCCCCGATCTTTCGAAGGTCGACCCGGCGGCTTTCGAGCCGTGCCGCAAGGTCGGGTGAGGCGGGGTAGGTGAATTTCTGGGGGCACGTGGTGCCGTCCGTATCTTCCGGAAGGAGCCCCGTTCCCATGATCGAGCGGTGCATTACTATGTCCTCGGAAATGCTCCCCATATCGTCCCCGCAGCCTGTCTGCACCAATTTTTGAGTTACAACCGAGAAGCCCGTGGCCATAAGGCGCGAAGCCAGAACTCCGGTAGCGTAGGTTTTCCCGGCATCGGTATCGATGCCCCCGATAAAATATGCCCTTCCTTTTTCCATGGTATTTACCCCCCGACCCATTACTTCCCGGATCACCGGCTTCCTGAATTTGCGCATCAAATTTAATATCTTTGCACGTTACGGCAAACATATTTCCGGCTTAAAACAGAATGAAGAATATCGAAACCTTAATAGAGAGTAGCGGCCAGGGTGTAAGGATATCTTACGGCGAGGCTGTGGAGATCGAGAAACAGTGGGAGACCGAAGATCTTTGCCAGGCGGCCGGCAGGCTCCGGAAAGTTTATACGGGGAACCATATCGATACCTGTTCGATAATGAACGCGCGGTCGGGAAAATGTTCCGAAGACTGCAAATGGTGCTCGCAGTCGATGTTCCACAATACGGGGGTCGACATATATCCTTTGGTAGGGCTCGACGAAGCACTCCGGGAAGCGATGCATAATGCATCCAAAGGGGTGCACAGGTTCTCGCTGGTAACCAGCGGACGAACCCTCTCCGACCGCGACGTAGACCGTTCGGCAGCCATTTACCGCGCCATCGGCCGCCGGTGCGACATATACCTGTGCGCCTCGATGGGACTGCTGACCAAAGAGCAGTTGCAAAAACTCTACGACAGCGGGGTTAGACGCTATCACTGCAACCTTGAATCGGCCCCCTCCTACTTCCCACACCTGTGTACTACCCATACCACCGAGGAGAAGATAAGAACTATCCGGTGGGCGCAGGAGGTGGGCATGGAAGTATGTAGCGGAGGTATTATCGGCATGGGGGAGACAATGGAGCAACGGATCGAACTTGCTGTAACACTCAGGGAGCTATCCGTCAAATCGATCCCCGTCAATATACTTAATCCCGTAAAAGGCACCGCCCTGGAAAATACTCCGCCCCTTTCCGACGTTGATATATTAAGGAGCGTCGCCATGTTCCGTATCGTAAATCCCGATGCCCATATCCGTTTTGCCGGGGGAAGAAATCTTATAAAACACCTCGAAGGCAGGCTGCTCCATTCGGGAATAAGCGCGTCGATCGTGGGGGATATGCTTACCACCTCCGGCTCGGATATTGATACGGACAAGGAAATGTTCAAAAACGAAGGGTTTACTCTTTAAGGGATTTATTTTTAACAACCTGCGGAATTAAACCCGGACAAACTTTAAATTTGCATCCGTTATGAAAGCAGGGATATTTCACAATATATTTACGGCCGCGGCTATTCTTGCCGTCGGCATGGCCACTCCCGGGGTGGCTCTTGCACAAAAGGGACAAACGACGCTGAGTTTTAAAGAGGTACTGTGGGACTTCGGCAATATTAAGGAGGCCGACGGCCCGGTTTCCCACACCTTCGAATTCACCAATACCGGCCAGAATGCCATCGTGATCGAGCGGGTTTCGGTCTCCTGCGGCTGCACTACTCCCGAGTACTCAAGGGAACCCGTACTGCCCGGTAAAAAGGGAAAGATCAAAGTAACCTACGACCCGTCGATGCGCCCCGGTTATTTTTCGAAGGATATATATGTGGTAAGCAACAACGGCAAGAATAACGACAAGATAACGGTCAAGGGCGACGTGCAGGGCAAACCGCGCTCCACCGAGCAGGATTTCCCCTACCTTTACGGGGACGGGCTGCGGCTGGGCACCCTCTCGGCCAATTTCCGATATGTCGGGCAGGGTAGTACGGCGGTTCAGAAAATCGGCTATGTCAATACCTCCTCTAAGCCGGTAAGGCTCGCTTTCGAGAGCGATCCATCCGACAGGATTCTTTCCGTCGAATCGCCGGGTGAAATTTGCGCCGGGTGCCGCGGGGAGATAACCCTCCGGATCACGGTACCCAAAGGAAATACCTTCGGCAGGCTAAATTACAAGGTATACCCGGTAGTGGACGGGGTGAAGCAGAAGCTGGCCGTATCCATTACGGCTATCGCTACCGAAGATTTTTCGGGCGCCCGCACCGGCCAGGAGTCCTCGGCCACGATCACTCCCACATATCACAATTTCGGCAAGGTTAAAAAAGGAGACAGGCCGAGCCATACTTTCATTCTCGAAAATAGAGGAAAGTCGCCACTTATCGTCCGAAGCGTTATCGCCCAGGAGGGGATAGCCGCCGACCTTAAAGCGGGAACCACCGTCGCCCCCGGCAAATCGGTAAAGGTGAAATGTACGCTCGACACCTCCGGCGCCGCGGCCGGCACCTTCACAAGGATCGTTACCGTAATATTCAACGATCCCTCGCGCCCTATGAGGGAAGTGCGCCTTGCAGCCACCATAGAGGCCGCCCGGTAGGGCTCAAACCAATTGAAAAGAATAATGTTCAGAATAGTTGAAAAAAGGGAGCTGGCGCAGGATATTTTCCAGCTCGTTATAGAGGCTCCGCGCGTGGCCCGTTCGGCCAAACCGGGGCAGTTCGTAATTGTTAGATCGGACGAAAGGGGAGAACGAATCCCCCTGACCATATCGGATTATGATGCGCAGCAGGGCACCGTTTCGATCGTTGTACAGGCTATCGGGGTTTCCACCAAAAAAATCTGCAGCCTTGCCCACGGGGAGGCCCTGGCCGACTTTGCCGGCCCACTGGGCCGCCCGTCGGACTTCGTGCACGAAGACCTTGAAGAACTTAAGAAAAAGAAATTTCTTTTTGTGGCAGGGGGAGTCGGTACCGCACCGGTCTACCCGCAGGTCAAATGGCTCCACGATAGAGCAATAGCAGCCGATGTTATCGTAGGGGCAAAAAACTCCGCGATGCATATAATGACCGAGGAAATGCGGTCGGTGGCGGGAAACCTCTACCTCACCACCGACGACGGCAGCCTCGGTTATCACGGCCTTGTAACGGGCCGGTTGAAAGAGCTTGTCGACGGGGGAAACCGCTACGACGAAGTGATCGCCATAGGGCCCATGATAATGATGAAATTCGTCGCCCTCACAACGAAAGAATACGGCTTGAAAACCGTCGTTAGCCTTAACACCCTGATGGTGGACGGCACGGGAATGTGCGGGGCATGCCGTGTCACTGTGGGCGGCAAAACTCTTTTTACATGTGTAGACGGCCCCGAATTCGACGGCCACCAGATAGATTTCGACGAGGCGATGCGTCGGCAGGGCATGTACCGGACGCTCGAAGAGAGGGCGCGAAAGATCGCCGAAGAGAGGGCCGCCGGCCATAAATGCAATATAGGACTCGACCGGTAGGCGGCCGGACGATCGACGTAAGACCCATAACGGGTCGCAGACTACCGAACAATAAGAAGAAACGAAAACAATGGCAAATAAAATACCGAGGGTTCCCGTACGGGAACAGGATCCCGTGGTGCGGGCCTCGAATTTCGAAGAAGTATGTTACGGATATAATGTCCGGGAGGCTCAACTGGAGGCATCACGTTGTCTCAACTGCAAAAAGCCGAGGTGCGTGGAACATTGTCCTGTGTCCATCAAAATTCCCGATTTTATAATGCAGGTTCTTGCCGGAGACTTCCGTAAGGCGGCCGGGATCGTCTCTCTCGACAGCTCCCTTCCCTCGGTGTGCGGACGGGTATGTCCTCAGGAAATACAGTGCGAAGGTGCCTGCATCCTGGGGATCAAGGGTGAACCCGTGGCGATAGGCAAACTCGAGAGATTCGTCGGCGACTGGGCCCTCGAAAACGGCGGTGCGGATACGGTAACGGCCGCG
>JAJBVJ010000129.1 GCA_020859875.1 Rikenellaceae bacterium | reverse complement strand
TAGTTCCTGTCCTTCGATGGATAGGGCATCCTCTTCGATGGTAAGAAGGAAGGGGTAGGTGAGGTTGGGGGTCTCTTCGATTACATGAACCGTAAACTCGTTATATTCTTCCGGCAATATGAAATTATAAGTAAGCGCTTCATTCTCCTGCAAGGTGTCCCAATAGGATTTTTGGGATAGCTGGAGGGTGCGGTGGGTTCCCGAAGGGAAGTTTTCGGTAAGGCGGAAAAACGAATATGCCGAATATCCCGGCTTCATCTCCTCTTTCAGTTCTTCGTTGTCGAAACTGTAATGGCCGTTTACATCCGATAAATCACGGAATTCCACCTCTATGTCAACCCGCTCCGCATTATAGACCGCGGTTACGTAAAACCGTTCCGGGAAGAGGTTACCTGCAGGTTCCAAAATAAGATAATTTTTATAAACGTCCCAAGTGCCGAATTCGAGGGTGCCCATAGCCGCTATGGCGAAAATGCTGTCGGGTGCCACAATCAGCCCGACACCGCCCGTATTGTAAATACCCGCGATATCCCTGTTTGCTTCCTGGGCATTGATACGGGAATTAATGCTGCAGATCATTGCCCCGAGGGCAAGGAAATATATGCAAATATTATTTTTCATCTCTCTCTTTGATTTTTGCTTCCCGCCACCAGGCTTCGAGCTGCTGGATCGTATATTCGTTTACCGGTTTCCCCGAGAGGCCGGCCTGTTCTTCTACATGGTTGAACCGGCGGATAAATTTCCTGTTACACCGCTCGAGCGCCATTTCGGGGTCGACACCGTAGAGCCTGGCGGCATTGACCAGAGAGAAGAAAAGATCGCCGAACTCATCTTGCATCCGGGCCGGATCGCCCGACCGAATCTCCTTCTCGGTTTCGTCCATCTCTTCCCTTACTTTTTCCCATACATCCTCCCTCTTTTCCCAGTCGAATCCCGCGGAAGCCGCTTTCTCTCCGATGCGGTACGCCTTGACCATGGCGGGAAGGCTTTTCGGGACTCCGCCCAGAATGCCCTTTTTGCGTTTTTTTTCTTTGAGTTTCAACTGTGCCCAGTTAAATGTGACCTGTTCGGGATTATCGGCGTCTACATCGCCGAATACGTGGGGATGGCGGTAGATCAGTTTGTCGCAGAGAAAATCGATCACATCGGAAATGTCGAAGCGGCCCTCTTCGTCGGCTATTTTCGAGTAGAAGACAACGTGAAGTAGCAGGTCTCCCAACTCCTGCTTGATCCCGTCGTAATCCATATCGGCGATGGCGTCGGTGAGCTCGAAGGTCTCTTCGATGGTGCAGTTACGAAGCGATTGCATAGTTTGTTCGCGGTCCCACGGACACTTCACGCGGAGCTCGTCCAGCACCTCGATCAACCTTCCGAAGGCCTCTTTTTTGCGTTCCAGCATAAGATTTGGAATTAATCGGCGGTAAAGTTAGTATTTCCCGTTGTAATCCCTATTTTTATGACTTATGAAAAACATAACTATGATCGTGGCCACCCTGTTGGCCGCCGTTTACTGCGGCCGGGCGGCGGTTCCCGGGTTGGTTCCGGCGCCGGTATCCATGAGAGAAATGCCGGGAGAGTTCGTTTTCGATTCCGGTGTCGGCGTATTTTGCGAATACCATGACACGGAGCTGGCGGACTACCTGGCCCGGCGTCTGTATATAACCGCCCCCTCCGAAATATGGAGTTATGGCCGCCAGGGCAAATATATTCGGCTGGCGGTCGATAAGCATCCCGACCTTCCCGAAGAGGGCTACCGCCTCCTTGTTTCGTCCGATTCTGTGGTTGTTTCCGGGCGGGATAGAGGGGGACTGGTATGCGGCATCCATACATTCCTGCAATTGGTACCACCCGATATTCTTCCCGCCGATGCCTATTTTGACACCTTCACGGTGCCGTGCGTGGAAATAACCGATTATCCGAGATTCCCTTACCGCGGTTTTTCCTTCGACGTCGCCCGCACATTTACCGATGCACGGGGGGTAATGCGCCTTCTGGAGCAGATGGCATTCCATAAACTCAACCGCCTTCACTGGCACCTTACGGATGATGAGGGGTGGCGCATCGAACTGGACGAATTCCCTGAGCTAACCTCCAAAGGGGCGGCTTACCGGGGCGACACCTCGCCCGTGAGGAATATCTACGGAGAGTGGGGCCGGAAATACGGGGGATTTTACACGAAGGAAGAAATCCGTGAGGTTGTAAGCTATGCCCGCCTGCTCAATATAGAAATCATCCCCGAGTTCGACCTTCCCGGCCACAGCCGGGCAATAGCCCGGATATATCCGGAGATTCTATGTCGCGGAGGGGTCGATACGACCGCTGCGGGATACGATATGCGCAAGGTGTGGTGTGCGGTAAAGGAAGAGAACTACGACCTCATAGAAAAGATACTCGACGAAATTTGCGACCTCTTCCCGCAGGCCATGATCCATACGGGCGGGGACGAAGTTCCCCCGGAGCAATGGGAGACGTGCCCCGATTGCCGGGCGCTTATGGAACGAGAGGGGATCGACACGAAAGGGCTGAATACGCTTCTCCAGAACAGGGTGGGGGAGATGCTCCGGCGAAGGGGCCGCAGTCAGGCGGTTTGGAACGAAGCGGTGGACGGGGGATTCCTGGACGGCTCGGCCGTCGTTTCTGCCTGGGAGAATGAAAATGCTGTTGCCGAAGCTGTAAAAAAGGGTTACCGGACGATCGCAATGCCCTCGCAGTTCTGCTATTTCGACATGAAACAGTCGGCAGGGGAATACGGCCTCGCATGGGGCGGAATAATTGACACCAGGAGGGTTTATGAATATGAACCCGTCCCAATGGGATACGGGGACGATGCCATACTGGGCGTAGAGGGTGCGTTCTGGACGGAAACACTGCTTTGGAACGGCCGCTGGTGGATGGACTACCAGCTTTTCCCGCGCCTGTGCGCATTGGCGGAAAGGATGTGGTCGCCCGCAACTTTCCGCGATTGGACGGAATTCGATGGACGCCTAAGCAAATACCACCTGCCGCGGCTCTCCGCCCTCGGGATCGGTTACCGCGGCAGTGACGGGATCAAATATCTGCCTTCCGCCCCGGGAAACCGGATAAAACCGGCGTATACCGTTTCGGGAAGTATTCCCTGTACTGCCAAAAACCCATATTCAAACGCCTCGGACGGCAGCGATAAGACCTTCGCCCGGACGGTGCGGACGCCCCTCGGGGGCGACTGGTTCGAATATACTTTCGATAAACCGGTCGAATGCACCTCCATAACCGTCAAAACGGGCTACAGCGCCATCCCGCGGTTTGTCGTGGGGCCGGCAGTGCTGGAAGTGAGCTACGACGGGGAAAACTATCAGACCGTGGACGATAACTTCGGCTATACGGGAACCCTATTTCCGGAAAAAGCGGTGCACAAGATACGCCTTACCGTAAAAGGTTTCGGGAACGGTGAGGAGGCCGCGATCCTGCACGATCTTATGATCGAGAGGTAACAAACTCAGATGGTTGGAATATCATAAAAATCTGCCGCTGATTTATCAGCGGCAGATTTGCAAATTAATAATAGATCATCTCAATGTATTACTTGCACACGAGATATATCTTTTAATTATTCATTTATCACTCTAATTTCATCTACTATCAATACACTACCAGCCGCTCCTTTATATGTAGCTCCGTCTTTGCTCGATGAAAAGATCATACAAAACTTATACATCTTCGTTGGGTCGTATTGTTTCGCATAAGTGTAATCGAGTTCCAATTCGAAATCAGTGAAATCGGAATAAGTATCGGTACTGAACCATTGTTTAAGAGCAACTATACGGGCATTATTCTCTATGTTCGCCATATCATCTCCTGTTAAAGTGGTACCATAGCTATTACTCTGATATTGTTGGGTTTCGGCATTGTAATTACCGTAGCTGTCCACTTCATAGAGCATCGCTGTCATCGCAAAACTATCGTAATTCCCGGGATCGGCTGTTTTATTATTATAAAAATCTGCGGGATCCCCTGGAATATATTTGAATTTACCCACTACTTTCAACGGCTTATCATACCACGGAATACCGAATTTTGTCCCCACCAAAGGATTAGCTATCCCGCTTATGCCGAGGTAAAAGCCTCCCAGATACATATTACCCGCAACCAATCCGGGTATAAGGGAACTTGCGCCTTCGGCTGTCTTGTATGTACTTAGTTCTGCTGCATACTCACCGGAATAGGCATCGGTGGTATAAGTAGTAGGGTACGGTATTCCTGCTCCCATACTTATTGCCGTATTAACACCCTGATTCGCGTTCCACCACTGCCGCTCCATCGAGTAGTTACCCGACTGGTACCAATCCTCGAATTCGTAATAGACGATATTCCTCTTCACCGTAATCCAATACGAGTTCATCTCGCCGTTCTCGGCCGTTACAATGTATTCCACGGGGATTCCGTCCACGAATCCAGGGGCGGTGCCGGCGGGGTAATTGACCGTAGCCCCTTCCGAGATCTCCAATACAGTGGGGGCCAACGCGGAAATGTCGGAGTCGGTGGCCAGGCCGGATACTACGACGGTAATCTGGTTGCCGTCGATCTCGGGGTCTTTACTTATCTTGTCGGGATCGAAGGCTATCTCCAATATCTCGTTTCCGGTAAAGAGCGCAGTTTCGCACTGGAGGGTGAAATGGAACTCCGTCCCGTCCTCGGCATAAACCGTATAGGCGACCGACCCGGAAGTAAAGTCCCGGGCCACGCCCGATTCCGGTGATATGGATTGTCCGATGTATTCGATCACGGGGGTGAGGCTCGCCTTCTCGGCATCCGGGGTTCCCGCTTTGAGGATAAAGGTAGCCGATTGGTCGCCCGATTCCATTTCCGGCTGGCTTTCCACCAGTTCCGTCTCCTGGATGGTAACCCCGATAACATAAGCCTGGTTGCTTTGGATACGGATACATGTTACATAATAAAAATCCTGATCGCCGTTCTCCGCGGTAATAATATATTCCACCGGCACTCCGTCCTCGAAGCCAGGTGGCTTTCCTTCCGGATAATTTGCCGTGGCGCCCGGGGAGAGCGTAAGGGTACTCGGTGCCAGATCCGCTATATCTTGTGTCGTAGCGCTGCTGGCCACATAGAAGGTAATTTCGTTATCGTCGAAAGCGGGCTGGTCTACCACTAACTCGGAATCGAACAGCATCTCCAGAATCTCGGTGCCTGTATAAAGTTCCGTTTCGCAGTAAAGGGTGAAGTCGAAAGTGTCGGTTCCGTTTTCGGCGGTAACCGTATAGACGACCGACCCCGAGGTAAAGTCCTGCGGTTCGCCCGATTCGGGCGTAATGGAATCACCCATAAATTTTATCACCGGCGTGAGTGCCGATTTCTGCTCGTCGGTGGTACCCGCTTTGACCATGAATGTGGCCGAGTCGTCACCGGGTTCGAATCGGGGTTGGGTAAGTACCAGTTCCTCCTCCTCGATCTCAACTGTCATCACATAGGCCTCGTCGCTGGGAAGTTTTGCGCATACCAGGTCGTAGTGCTGCATGGTGCCGTCTTCGGCAGTTACGGTGTAGCGCACGGTTCCGGTAATGCCCGAGAAATCGGCCGCTTTACCCTGTTCGGGTGTAAGCCTTGCTTTGGGGGATATTTCGATGGTTGGTATAAGCGCGTTGATATCATCGTTGTCGACATCGTGCCGTACATAGAATATGTAGCGGGCCGGTACGGTCTCCTCGTCGAGCCTGGGTTGTATCTCGACTACGGGCTGCCCGGCGAACGTGACGGATAGTATCTCGGCGGCATCGCTCAGAACTACCGGGTCTTCATTGTCGTCGCAGGCGAGAAAACCTATTGCAGGCAGTGCAAATGCCATAAATAACGCTATCGCTCTGAATGTTCTCTTCATAATTAAAGTTTTTGGTAGAATATTAAATTCTTTCTGCCGGACATAGCGAGGCCCGACCGGTTTACGGTACTGCAAATTTATGGGTAATTAA
>JAJBVJ010000306.1 GCA_020859875.1 Rikenellaceae bacterium | reverse complement strand
GTGCCATCCCGACTGTACAGGCTTATACTTGTTTTGATAGTCGAGGTTGTTGAGAGTAAAAAGGTTTACTTCCTTAAGGTTGCCAGCTCCCCCGGCCTGTTCGAAACGCTGGTTGTCGATCGAGGCACCTATATTGGCCGTAATCGACCAGTCGGTACCGAATGTCTTATCGATATTAACCATGACGTCTCCATAGAAACTGCGGTCGTGCTGGGTCTGATCTTCATAGCCGCCGTTCATATCGGCAAAGGTCGTGAGGGTCGAGGCGAACTTCTTTTCGGTTATGCGGTACTCCGAATTGTCGAGCCTAACCCGGCCTACGATATTTATCCAGTCGGCGATCTCCCATTTGAGCGAGGCATTGAGCATGTAGCGGCGCTTGTCCGATTCGCGCTTCATGCGCTTCTGTATCCAGTAGGGATTCTGAAGCGAATGGGCTCCTTCGCCGTAGGGCCAGTACTGGGTCATATACCCGAGCACCGGATCCCACCGTTCGAACAGCCTCACTTCGTCGAAGTCGTCGCTGCGGGGAAACAGGTAAAGTGCCGGAAGCGGGTTGTAATACTTACCCTGCGACACCATATTTTTGTCGTTCTGAATGATATAGCTCGCCCCGAAATCGAAAACCAGTTTATCATGAGCAAAATAGGTCGTATTCCGAGCCGTGAAATTATACCTGTCGTAGGTATTGTCGGGGATTATCCCCATCGAGTTGGTGGTCGAAGCCGAGATATAGGTCTGGTTACGCTGGCTTCCGGTCGACACCGAGACGGAATTAAAAACGTTCGTTCCGGTATTAAAAAACTTTTTTGCATCGAACCCGCTCGAGTAGGGATCGCCCCAGTTCATAAGCCCGGAACTCGTCCCGTAAGAGGTCTGCATGTCGGGAAGCATCCGTATGGTCGAAAATGTAGTGCTGTTGCTTACGTTCACCACCGTTCTGTCTTTCAACCCGCGCTTGGTATTGACGATCACCACGCCGTTGGCAGCATCCGACCCGTACAGGGCTGCCGCCGAGGGCCCGGTCAGCATGTTGATGGATTCTATGTCCTCGGGGTTTATATCGGAGATACTCTCCGACCCGGTCTGGGCGGCATAAGTTCCGCCCGTTCCCCCGAAGCTGTGGTTATACATCGGTATACCGTCGATCACATAGAGCACATTGTTCCCCTTTTCGATAGATTTTTCCCCGCGCATCACCACCCGTACGCTGGAGCCCGGGCCACTCGAACCGCTGTTGATCTGCACACCGGCCACTTTCCCGACGAGCGAATTCATGAAATTGGCATCCCGGACGGTGGTTATCTCCTCCGACCTTATCTGCTGTACGTTATACGACAGGGCTCTCTCCTGCCGCCTGATCCCGAGGGCCGTCACCACGATGTTTTCCATCTGGATCGAAGAGTCGTGAAGTACTATATGGAAACTCGTTCTGGTGCCTACCGCCGTTTCCACGGTCTCGAACCCCAGATAGTTCACCACCAATATGGCCGATTCCGCCGGCGCGGGCACCGTGAGCGTGAAATTCCCGGCCGTATCGGTCGAAACACCTATCGCCGTTCCCTTAATTACCACGGACGCACCGATAACGGGTATACCTGTATTGTCGACCACGGTTCCCGAGATGGTAACCGGGCTGGTATTCGTCCTTGTCAGCAGTATATACTGTCCGTCGATCTTGTAGGACACATCCGTCCCCCTTACCATCTGGGCAAGGGCTTCACCGAGGGGCCTCGATCTGACATCGACACTTACCCTCTTTTTGATATCTACGTCTTTGTTGGAAAGAAACAGGAATGAAGTCTGGCTTTCAATTTCATCCATCACACGCTCCATGGTGACATTCTTCAGGTCGATAGTCACCCTGCTGGTCTGGGCATGTGCCTGTGTGCCGAAGGAAGACGCCGCGCACACGACAAAAAAGAGTGTATACAGACATTTTATTTGCTGAATACAAATTTTGTTCATACTTTAGTTGCTTAGGTTAATTAGTTGGCTGATTAGGCTGAAAAGTTATCCTGACGCCTGCGGATGTCGCAACTATCTGCAGGTTTTTTATTTTCACAGGATAACCGGGGTTACGGTTCGGTTTTTCCCATAGGCAGACGTATTAGAGTTTGGAACAGCTTACCTGATAAATATTACGGTGTTGTCGTCGCTCTTCTCATAAGTAAAATCCGATGCCATCTGGAGAAGCCTCAATGCCGAATCTATGCCGTCCGAAATTCGGATCTTCCCGTGATTATAATCGATCCGGGGCATCCGTTCCCTCTCCACGACGATCCGTACGTCGAAATTCTTTTCGAACTTATCCATTAGCTCCTTGAAGGTTACCCCTTTTATACTGATCATCCCCTTCGTCCACAGGAAATTATCCTGATCTTCCAAAACGTCGAAACTGAAGTGCCCGTTCTCGTACAATACCCTTTCGTTCGGCTGCAATACAACTTGAATATCGGGATAACGGCGGCTGGATACTTTGACGCTTCCGCTTATAAGGGAGGTCGAAAACCTGCCTGCCGTCTCGTCTGCGACCACGTCGAACCTGGTTCCCAGCACCTCCACATCGCATGCAAAAGTCTCTACTATAAAGGGATGTGCCGGATCGTATTCCACTTCGAACAGTGCCTCTCCCGACAGCCTCACCCTGCGTTCACCGCCGGCAAATACCAGCGGGTACTCCATTTGCGAACCGGAATTCAGCCAAACGGTAGTTCCGTCCTGGAGTGTCATACTCATGTAATGGCCGGCGGGTATTTCGACGGTTGCCGTTCGGCGCGCCCACTCGTCGACCTTTTTTTGCAGCATCCAATGGGAGAGGCCGAACCCGACCGCAAATACAGCTGCCACACCTGCCGCGAATCCGGCAATTTTCCTGGCCGTAACGGCCGGTTTTCTCCTGCTTGCGCGGGAGATTATTTCCGGTCCGTGAAGAACCGAGGCATTAAGTATCTTATCGAGGTTATCGAGTTGCTGACGATGTGCGGGATCGGAATCCAACCATTCGAGCACTTCGAGCATTTGGGCCTCGGTAGCGGTATTGTCGATATATTTATGCAGTAGTTCGGGGTTCATCTCTCGGGCGTTATATTACAATAACGAATAAGTGTACCCGATTCCCACTCGAATACACTTATCCTTTTAAAAAAAATCTCTCAGAATGTCAGCAGGGCGGGATAACATCCCCGAGAAGGAACATAATGGCCATCGCGGGCAGATAGTCCTTCAAGGCCGCCCGTAAATACTTAACGGATTTATCCAGTTCGAACTCCACCCGCCGCAGACTGATTGAATATTTTTCGGCGATCTCTCGATAACTCATATCAGAGAAGCGCCTGGCAATAAACACATTGCGCGTAAGTTCCGGAAGCGAATCCAGTGTACGCTCCACGATGGCGGCTATCTCGTCCGAGAACAATTCGCTCGGATCGAAGGCGGCGAGCGACCTTATATCCGCTGCAATCGTACGCCGGCGAAGGTCGTAAACTTCTTTTTCTATCCTGGTATGAAGACTCTGAGCCCTTAGCCAGTCCAGGCATTTGTTCCGGACGATCGTCAATATGTAGGCAGGTATATTGGAGTCCTCCGCAAGCCGCTCCCGCCCCGCCCAAAAAGCCATAAAGCTATCCGAGACAATATCCTCGGCTACGGCGCCATCGCGCACATAACGACGGGCCACCGTCTCGAATCGGTGCCTGTACCGGGAAAACAGGCGACCGAATTCGACAGATGATATTCCAACCGTTTCCCCCACTGGCTCCGGATTAACTTATCTATTCTACCGTTATCTCGCTTGCGAACATATGTCCCTTCTCGCCCGCCGCACCGTGCCACGAAGGGATCGGGTCGACAGGCCGGGCGACCACCCGAAGGTAGCGGGCCGCGGTCGGTTCAAACTCCACGGAGAAATTCCTAACCCCCCATTTGGGATCGCTCGGCATAAGGGGAATATCCAGGTGGGCCGCCCGGGTAAATTCTGCCCCGTCTTCCGAGGTGTAAACCGTCAGCGACGAGGGATGGAAGACCCATTCCTCCATATCTACAAGGGTTTCGAGCGCCACCGAACGGTAGGGCTCCGATCCGGCCATATCAATGGTGACGTCGAGCGGTTCAATATTGAATCCGACCCAGCCACCCGTGGTATAGCCCGGCTTCCCGTAAAAGCCGTCCACCAGCGAAAGAGCCCCTCCGTAGGTGTGCCTTTGCGTAGGCTCGGAATTAAATACGATCGGGCGGCAGGTAGACTTGCAGAAACGGAATTCCCGCTCGAAAACCCGGGTTTCCATATTTTCTCTCCCGGCGGCCGCCTTCAGTATGGCGGACTCGTTTATATCGACAGGCCCGGCATACAGTGTGCCGGAAGCAGCCGTAGGTTCCGTTCCGTCGAGGGTATAGTAGATCGGTGCGTCGCCCTGGGTCGTAAGAGTTACCGTCACACAGCCTTTCCCGGTATCGACGGTATAATCGCCCGATACCCCGAAAATATGTTTGGCGAAATTATACCCCATTGCCGTATATATCCCGTCCATCCGGAAATTCCTCATAAACCGCTCCCAGTCCCGTACCCCTGGCATACACCACTGCACTTCGCTCAAGGCGGAAAGTCTCGGGAGCAACATATACTCCAAATGCTCGGGTTCGGAGATATATTCTACCCAGATATTTGCCTGTACTCCTAATATATGAGCGGCCTCCTCTTCGGTCAAACCCTCCGGAACCGGCTCGAACGAATATACTTTTTCGATGGGAACATACCCGCCTATACCGAAGGGTTCGCCCTCTTGGTCGAGCGACTGGTAATAGTCGAAGTAGCAGTGAGAGGTGGGTACCATTATAACGTCGTTGCCCATCCGGGCGGCCGTTACCCCGTGTTCTGTTCCGCGCCAGGACATGATCGTGGCATCGGAGTCTTTCATCCCTTCCAGTATCTCGTCCCATCCGATCACCTTGCGGCCATGCTCTTTGAGGAAATTCTCGATCCTCACCATCACATAGCTTTGCAGATAGTGTTCGGCCTTGAAACTCTCGTCGTCCACAAGGCCCAGCTCTGCAATTTTAGCCTGACACTTAGTACATTTTTCCCAATAGGTCTTTGGGCATTCGTCTCCTCCGATATGGATATACTCCGACGGGAACAACTCCATGACCTCGGTAAGAACCCCCTCGAGAAAGGGGAAAATTTCTTCGTTCCCGGCACAAAGCACCTCGTCGGCCACTCCCCAGCGCCCCCATACTTCGTAGGGGCCGCCCGTGCAGCCCAGATGGGGATAGGCGGCCAGCGCAGCAAGCATATGGCCCGGGAGATCGATCTCCGGAATAATATCGATTCCCATTTTTGCGGCATAGTCCACCACGTCGCGTATCTCGTCTTTCGTATAATATCCGCCGTGGGGCGTATAGTCGTAATTATCCCACTCCTTTCGGATCACCGTGCGGCGGCGGATACTCCCGATTCCGGTCAGCTCCGGATAACGCTCTATCTCTATCCTCCAACCCTGATCGTCCGTTAGGTGCCAGTGAAACGTGTTTAGCTTATGTACCGCCATCATATCGAGATACCGCTTCACCACCTCCACCGGGAAGAAGTGGCGGGCCACGTCGAGGTGCATGGCGCGGTAGCTGAAACGCGGAGCGTCGTCGATGGTGACATAGGGCAGTTCCCACGAAAGCTGCGGTGCGGGGGTAAGGCCGTAAATTTCCGCCGGTAAAAGCTGCTTTATTGTTTGGATCGCATACAAAAACCCGCGCAGTGTCGAGGCCCGCACCTCTACCCCTTTTTTATTAATTTCGAGCTTGTATCCCTCTTCCGCCAGCGTGCCGTCCACCACGAAGCGCACCCCCGCGGATGGTAGATTGTCGGTGGTAAAAACCTCTGCTTCTTTCCCGGTTATCTTTGTCAATTGTGTAGCGAACTCTTCGACGGCATTAATGGTATATTCGTCCGCCCGGCGGTCGCAGGCGATCGGTTGTCCGG
>JAJBVJ010000030.1 GCA_020859875.1 Rikenellaceae bacterium | reverse complement strand
ATGCCCCCCCCGGGGATCCCGTCGCTCTGGCCCGCACCGACCCGCGCCGCCACGCGTCGGGAGTCGCCGTGGAATCCTACAAGGAGATCCAGTTCTATTCCCACGTAATCCATATGGTATCGAGGGTAACGGGTGAGATTTCGCCCGGGACGAACCGCATCCGCCTATTCGCGGACACCTTTCCGGCGGGCACCCTCTCGGGGGCCCCGAAGGTCCGGGCCATGCAGCTTATCGACGGCATCGAGCCTCATCCCCGGGGTGTTTACGGCGGCTGCATCGGCCGTATCGGCTTCGACGGAAACCTCAACCAGGCCATTACGATCCGCACCTTCGTCAGCCGGAACAATACCCTCTATTTCCAGGCCGGAGCGGGCATCGTCTCCAAATCGGTTCCGGAGAACGAACTGAAAGAGGTAAATAACAAACTGGGGGCCCTTCGCAAGGCGATCCGGATCGCCGGGGAGATGAACGGATAAGGTAGGGAACTTTCGAAACGAATGAGAAATAGATTATGAAGATCCTCGTATTGGACAACTACGACTCTTTTACCTACAACCTCGTCCATGCCCTGCGCGAGGCCGGGGCACGGGACATTACGGTTGCAAGGAACGATAAAATCCCGGTCGACCGGGCGGAGGCCTTCGATAAGATACTGCTTTCGCCCGGCCCCGGCGTTCCGTCGGAAAGCGGCATTCTCTGCGAGCTTATCCGCCGGTACGCTCCCCGGAAAAGTATATTGGGGGTATGCCTCGGCCAGCAGGCCATCGGCGAAGTGTTCGGGGCAAGGCTTCTCAACCTGAGTGATGTGTACCACGGCGTAGGTACCGAGGTGGAGGTGACGGCACCCGACCCGCTGTTCGACGGGCTGGGCGGAAAATTCATTGCCGGGAGGTACCATTCCTGGATCGTAGACCGCGAGGGGTTCCCGGACCAAGCGCTCGAGGTAACCGCCGTGGACGCCCAGGGAGCTGTAATGGCCCTGCGCCACCGCACCTACGATGTGCGGGGAGTGCAGTTCCATCCCGAATCGGTGCTGACACCGCTCGGCGGGAAGATACTCGAAAACTGGCTGAGGTCTTAAAGGAAGCCCGATGAAAAATATACTTTATAAACTCTGCGACCACCAGAACCTCCACCGCACAGAGGCCCGGGAGGTACTCGTGCGCATGGCGCGGGGTGATTACAACGAAAGCCAGATCGCGGCCTTTATCACCGTATTCCTGATGCGGAGCATTACACTCGACGAGCTGGCGGGCTTCCGGGACGCCCTGCTCGAGATGCGCGTTCCGGTCGATGTGGGCGACTGCGATGCTATCGACATCGTCGGCACGGGCGGCGACAACAAAAACACCTTCAATATTTCTACAGCCGCCTGTTTCACTGTGGCCGGGTCTGGTTACAAGGTCGTAAAGCACGGCAACTACGGAGCCACTTCCGTGAGCGGGGCCTCGAACTTAATTGAGCACCACGGAGTGAAATTCACCGCAGATGCAGAAGGTCTGAAAAGGTCGCTCGATCGGTGCAATATCGCCTACCTGCACGCCCAGCTCTTCAACCCGGCCTTGAAGGCCGTGGGGCCGGTGCGTAAGGCACTGGCCGTAAGGACGTTCTTTAATATGCTCGGGCCGCTGGTAAATCCCGCCGTCCCCCGGCGGCAACTGCTGGGGGTCTACAACCTGAAGCTCGGGCGGCTCTACAACTATATGTATCAGAAAGGAGACACCCGGTTCACCATCGTCAATTCACTCGACGGGTACGACGAAATTTCGCTTACCTCCGTCTTCAAATGCTACCACAATAACGGCTAGCGCATCCACTCCCCCGAAGTGCTGCGTTTTGCCCGCGCGGGGCAGGACGAGCTCCACGGAGGCGCTACCGTGGCCCAGGCGGCAAAAATATTCGACGATGTGATCGCGGGACGCGGCACCCGGGCGCAGGAAGATGCGGTCGTGGCCAATGCGGCTTTCGCAATACGAAATTTCGAGCCGGCCCTGCCCATGGACGACTGCATCGCCCGAGCGCGCGAGTCGATCGCGTCGGGCAGCGCCTTGCGTACATTCAAGCGATTCGTGGAACTAAACAGTTGAGAAAATGGATATCCTCGAAAAGATACTCGACACCAAAAGGGAAGAGGTGGCCCGGGCAAAGGCCCGAAAGCCCTTCGAATCGATCCGGGAAGAGGCACGGGCGGTGGCCCGTCCCACGGTCTCCTTCGCCCGGTCGATCCGGGAAACCCGGGGCGGGATAATCGCCGAATTCAAAAGACGGTCGCCCTCCAAGGGCGATATAAACCGCGGCGCGCGCCTCGAGGAGGTGGTGGCGGGCTACGAGCGGGCCGGTGCGGCGGCCATATCGGTGCTCACCGACAGGGATTATTTCGCAGGATCGCTCGACGATCTCGGGCAGACACGGGAGCTCGTTGGGCTTCCCCTGCTGCGGAAAGACTTTATCGTAGACCCCTACCAGATTTGCCAGGCGAGGATTTACGGTGCGGACGCTATACTGCTGATTGCATCAGCGCTTACCCCGCACGAGGTCTCCACGCTGGCACGGTTCGCCCACGGGCTGTCTCTCGAAGTACTGCTCGAGATTCACGGCGAGCATGAACTCGGACATATCTGCGGGGAAATAGATGTTGTCGGGGTGAACAACCGGAACCTCTCGACCTTCGTGACCGATACGGCCGTCTCCAGGCATCTTGCGGATCATCTGCCTGCCGACCGGTTGAAGATCTCCGAGAGCGGCATCTCCGAGCCGGCGGCGGTGAGGGAACTTGCGGCAGGTGGCTACCGCGGCTTTTTGATGGGCGACAACTTCATGAAACAAGGCGACCCGGCCCAGGCGCTGAAACGTTTTCTGGAGGCGCTATGCTGATAAAGGTTTGCGGCACGGCCGACTACCGTAATATGCTGGATGTGGCCCGGCTCGGCCCCGATATGATGGGCTTTATATTTTACCGGCCCTCCCCGCGAAATGCCTTCGGGCTGTCGCCCCAAAAGGTGCGCGCCCTTCCCGGGCAGATCGAAAAGATCGGGGTCTTTGTCGACGAGAGGCAGCAGGCGATCCTCGATACGGCCGAAAGATACGGCCTGGGGACGGTGCAGCTCCACGGGGGCGAAACCCCTGAATTGTGCCGAAGCCTCCGTTCGAAAGGGATGAAAGTGATAAAGGCTCTGGGTATATCGGCGCCGCAGGATTTGGACTCGGCGCAGGAATACGCCGAGAGCTGCGATCTGCTGCTTTTCGACACAAAAACTCCCCTTCGGGGTGGCTCCGGCCGAAAGTTCGACCACGGCGTACTGGCCGCCTACCGCGGCCCCCTGCGGTTTTTGGTCGGCGGGGGGATCGGGCCGGAAGACACGGCCGTTGCCGGCGCCATAGGCCCGCTCGCTGCGGGGGTCGACATCAACAGCCGTTTTGAGATTATTCCCGGGGTAAAGGATATAACGGCACTTGGAAAATTCATATCGACGATCAGAAAAAACACTACTTTATGAACAGGATAGACAAACTTTTCCAAACGAAAAAAAGGGAAATCGTCTCGGTATATTTCACGGCCGGTTACCCGAAATTGGACGACACCGAGGCCATAATCCGAGAACTGGCCGGGCAGGGGGTCGATATGGTGGAGGTCGGAATACCCTTCTCCGACCCGATGGCCGACGGCCCCGTGATCCAGCAGAGTAGTACGGCAGCCCTGCAGAACGGAATGACGCTCGGCTGCCTGTTCGCCCAGCTTGACAATATCCGCCAGAGGGTAGACATACCGCTGGTGATGATGGGTTACCTCAACCCGATTATGCAGTATGGCATCGAAGAGTTCTGCCGCGACTGCCGCCGTGTGGAGATCGACGGGGTGATAATCCCCGACCTGCCCTTTGCCGACTACATGCGCGAATATATGCCGCTCGGGCGGAAGTACGGACTCCATTTTATAATGCTGATTACCCCCGAAACATCCCAGGAGCGCATCCGCCTTATCGACGAGAATACTTCCGGGTTCGTCTATATGGTGAGTACGGCATCGACCACGGGGGCCAAAGACAGTTTCGGGGAACAGACACTCGACTATTTCCGCCGCATAGACGCGATGAACCTGCGTAACCCCCGCCTGGTCGGGTTCGGGATTTCCAACCGAAAGACTCTCCTTGCCGCATTCGAGAATGCGAACGGAGCCATTATAGGGAGCCGGTTCATACGGCTGCTCGGCAGCGAACCGACCGTGGCTATGGCGGTCAATAAATTGATGGGGAATTTGTTGGAGGGTTAATCCCTGGAATTCAGATTCTCGATAAGGGCCTCGGTAAGGTCTACTCCGCTGTGGGCACAGAGGGACAACAGTTCCCAGAACAGGGCCGATATCTCCCCTGAAAGAGGGGGATTGGGAGCCTGGTGGTGGTGGCGGGAGGGCTCGCTCTGCTTGCGTGCGATGGCGCTCGCCAGCTCGCCGGACTTCTCCGCAATAAGCGCCATGGAGGTGAGCTCGCTGTTATAAACGCCATTTTTATCGTTCCATGCCGCGACAAGTTCCTGTGCCTCTTTTATCGTCATGGCGCAAATTTCGCAAAATTAATCGTCAGTTCGTATAACCGGACTCACTTTTTTAGCACCGTAAGGGTAATCCCGGAAATGGCCGTCGATCGAAGCCGTAACATCTTTCCGCGAAATGCAAAATAAAAGGCGGAATCTTTATCGGAAGATTCCGCCTTTCAGGTTAGGTTAGTCAGGTTAATGAGGAGCGGAAACATTTTCCGCTTAACATCAATGCAAAGTTAAGTTAATATTTTATTTATACAAATAAAAGCCGCACAAAATGCACGGCTTTAGATTTATAGTCGGAATATGCAATTTCGCCTCCGTGGTGTTACCTGACAGAGGCTTTTACGGTAAAATTGTTATACACGGGTCTGCACCCCGTCGCGCGCCTTTTTTAAAGCCGCCATATCTTCCGCCTGTATCCTGCGGTTTTCGTTATGGTGGGTGCGGTAGGCGGCAGGTGTCATGCCGAACTCCTTTTTGAAGAGTTTGATGAAATGGGAGGTGTTCGGGAAATTACATTCGTTGCCGATCTCCGAAATGGATTTGCTGCTCGAAATGAGCAGGAGCCGTGAATGCATCAGCCTCTGGCGGATGAACCATTTGTGAGGCGGCTCGAAAAAGTGTTTCTTAAACTCCTTCTTGAAGGATGTAAGACTGCGGTTGCATTGCTGTGCGAGGGTCTCGATAGATATATCGTTGAAGATATTACGGTGGATTATCTGCTCGAAGTTTTCCTTGTGCGAATCGGTGTTTTCGAGTATTTTTGTTTTAATGCAGCAGTCGCTCCTTGAAATGATAAGGTAGATCAGTTCCGTCATCTTTATGCTTTCGGCCGTCTCGTCGTGCGAGAGGATGCCCTCGCGGATGTATTGGTTCACGGTGGTAAAGAAGTTGCGGGCGGTGTTCCATGCCGGATAGATCACATGGTTCTGCTCATGGCAATTGGGGCAGGAGTGGTCGTTGGCGATCTTGAGGCTGTAATTCATGCTGAGGTTGGCGAGAATGCGGCTGAGTTTCTCGGGGGAGTAGTAAAAAATGATCTGTTCGAAGGGCTTACCTTCGTCGGGCAGCTCTTCGGTGTAGTGGTTTCCCGAACTAAGGTAGAACATGTCTCCACGGTTAACCTCGCGGCGAAGGTCTCCGTTGTAGATGTACTTTTTGCCTCGGATGACGTATCCGATCGCGTGGCGTGCGAAGTGGTGCGACTGAATACCGCTGCGTTGGGATTGTACGAATTTGACAATCATTGGCTGCTCTGTGGCAGGAGAATAAAAATTGTCCATAATTTAAGGGGTTTTGGTGTGTGAATACGAATTTTTCAAAATAGGGGGATTATCAGCTGGTTTATTTAAGTCTTACGGGGTAGGTGTATAATATCGCCAAAAATACAAATTTTTAATTGTATCAAAGCAATAGCCCCTAAAAAAATTACATCTAACATAAAAAGTTTCCAATTACATATTG
>JAJBVJ010000217.1 GCA_020859875.1 Rikenellaceae bacterium | reverse complement strand
ATAAGATGAATGACAATAAGAAGAATCTTAAAGAAGAGGCATTGCTTTATCACAGCGAAGGCAGGCCCGGAAAGATAGAGGTCGTTCCCACGAAACCATACAGTTCTCAACACGATCTGTCACTGGCCTACTCGCCCGGTGTGGCCGCACCGTGCCTCGAAATAGAGAAAAATCCCGAAAATGCCTATAAATACACCGCCAAAGGAAACCTCGTCGCCGTAATTTCAAACGGAACGGCTGTGCTCGGCCTGGGTAATATAGGTGCGATTGCAGGTAAACCGGTCATGGAGGGCAAGGGACTCTTATTCAAGACCTTTGCGGATATCGATGTTTTTGACATCGAAGTAAATGCGGCAAGTGTCGAGGATTTTATCGAAACCGTAAAGAACATTTCACCCACCTTCGGCGGAATCAACCTCGAAGACATCAAGGCTCCGGAATGTTTCCAGATCGAAGAACGTCTCAAGAGCGAACTCGACATCCCCGTAATGCACGATGACCAGCA
Source organism: Rikenellaceae bacterium (assembly GCA_020859875.1). GTDB lineage: Bacteria > Bacteroidota > Bacteroidia > Bacteroidales > Rikenellaceae > WRDF01. The sequence continues at coordinate 5,513 of JAJBVJ010000217.1, read as the reverse complement.
CGGTACGGCCATAATTTCGGCCGCGGGCCTTTTGAACGCGCTCGAAATAACGGGCAAAAAGATCGGGGAGGTAAAAGTCGTGGTAAACGGTGCCGGTGCCGCGGCCGTTTCCTGCGCCAAGCTCTACCTGACCCTCGGAGTAAAGCGGGAAAATATGGTTATGTGCGACAGTAAAGGGGTTATCAACACGTCGAGGGAAGATTTGAACCGCTCCAAAAAAGAGTTTGCCACCAGCCGCAATATCGACACACTTGCCGAAGCCCTCGTGGGGGCAGATGTTTTCCTGGGACTGTCGGTGGCCGACGTACTCACCGGGGAAATGGTGAGGTCGATGGCGCCCGACCCGGTGGTAATGGCCCTTGCCAATCCCGACCCGGAAATCTCCTACGAGAAAGCCGTCGCTTCCCGGCCCGATCTGATATTCGCCACAGGCCGGTCGGATTATCCAAACCAGGTCAATAACGTCCTGGGATTCCCATATATTTTCCGTGGCGCACTCGACGTTCGTGCTACAAAGATCAACGAACAGATGAAGATCGCCGCGGCACGGGCACTGGCGGAATTGGCCAAAGAACCGGTACCCGACATCGTTGCGGCAGCCTACGGGAACAAACCCATAACCTTCGGACGGGATTATCTTATCCCCAAGCCCCTCGATCCCCGCCTGATCTCCCATATATCGGTCGCGGTTGCCAAAGCGGCCATAGAATCCGGGGTTGCCCGGCATAAGATCACCGATTGGGAAGCCTATCGGGAAGGACTGGAAAAAAGGATGGGACGCGACAGCAAACTTCTGCGCGGCATCCGCACGATGGCTGTCAACGCTCCGCGGCGAAGGGTTATTTTCAGCGAAGGAGATACCGAGAATACCATAAAAGCCGCCGTATCGATGGCCGCGGAAGAGCTGGTTATCCCGATCCTGGTCGGTGAACGCCACGAGATTGACGAGATTGCCGACGCTAACCGTCTCGACCTTCCCCAGGTGGAGATACTCGATTTCCGAACCGAAGACGAGGCCCCCCGCCGCGAGAAATTCGCACGGCGGGCGCTCGAACTTCTTGGCCGCCGGGGTCTGAGCCCCGCCGAGGCCCTGAAAAATATGAAGCAGCGCGACTGGTTTACCATAATGGCTATGGAAGACGGGGAAGCGGAGGCGGCCGTAATCGGTTACAGTAGGCGCTTTACCCGGGCGCTCGAACCTGTCAAAGCCGTCTTCGGCCGAAGCGGCCAGACGCTTGCCGCAATGCATATAGTGACTACCAAACAGGGCCCTATGTTCTTTGCAGACACGGCGGTCAATGAATACCCGACGGCGGAACAGCTCGCCGACATTACGGTACTGGCCGCGGCCGAAGTACGAAAATACGGCATCGAACCGGTTATCGCACTGCTATCCAACTCCAATTTCGGCACCGATACGGGAACCGAATCGGTAAAAGTAGCAAAAGCTGTGGAGATACTCCATGAGAAATATCCCGATCTTTTAGTAGACGGTGAAATGAAGGCGGACATCGCCCTGCGGCCGGAGATAAGACAACAGAGCTACCCGTTCAGCAGGATCGCAAATCGGGAGGTTAATACCTTTATCTTCCCGAACCTCTCGGCAGCCAATATTTCTTATAAATTGATGGGCCGGTTGGGCGGTGCGGAGGTCAACGGCCCTATCCTGCTGGGCCTGGATTGCAATATACACCTGCAGCCGGAAACAGCGAGCGTACGCTCGATCCGCAATCTGGCCCTAATAGCCGCGGTGCATACCCAAACGGGTAAATGATTCCCGGCCCTCGATAAATCCTGAAGCCCCGCGCCTTCCCGGTCGGGGCTTTTCCCATTCGAATTCCTATCTTTACGAAATATTTGCCAACGCAAACAAAATGAAAAAAATATTAACGATAGGTCTTTTACTGACCACCTTCAATTTTATCCAAGCCCAGCCGGGATCATTCATCCCGGGATACGACAAGGAGCAGGACGACGAGGCGGCCGACCTTTTCCCGCCCTACGAGAGTGTCCACAGCGGACGGGAACTCCCGCGAAGTTTCACGGTCGTTTATCCCGACGAGGACTCGGCTCTTCGGGGAAGTCTGGAGCCGTCGCTGTATCTCCAGCCGCTCACCGATGAGCCCCGCATCTCCGACACGGGCACACACACGGAGTATTCCTGGAACTACAAGGTGCCCTTCGCATGGGTCGGCAGGATGGTATCTCTCTATGTGGGATCAGTCGATAACCCCTACTCCGTAACGGTCAACGGGGAAACGGCCGGAAATAACCAAAGCTCACGAAGTGCGGCCGAATTCGACCTTACAGCCCTGTCGAAGGAGGGGATCAATACCCTCACCATCCGGGTGGAAAAGAACCCCGCGGCATCGGTTCTAACCGCCAATGCTGGAAGCGGGAAGATCACAGGAAAGGTCTTTATTCAGTCCCAACCCCGGATCAGGATAAGGGATTTTGTTTACCGCGCTAACTTTACCTCCGACGAACCGACCCTCGAACTCGGTATAATCCTTAAAACCCAGATGCTCAATCCCCGTTCCGTGAGGATCCATTACTCTTTGCGTGACCGTGACGGCACAATGGTATCTTCCGGCTACCGGGATGCCCGGGTAGGGTTGAAAGAAGAAGATACCGTTCGGTTTTTCCTGACTGTCAAAGAACTCCGGCCGTGGACTTACGAGACCCCTAATACCTACGACCTCACCGTTAGGAACCAATATGAAGGGCGCTATACCGAATATGTGAATTACCATACGGGGTTCCGCGACCTCCGTATGTCAGAAGGCGATCTATATACAAACGGTTACCGTCTTCCGCTCTCCTGGTATATGCCGAGGGATATCCCTGCAAAGGAAAACCTCCGGGATTATCTTACCGGCATTAAAAACAATGGTTATAATATACTGGTCGTCCCGCATCATCCCTTAGACGAAGATTTTTACCGGGCATGCGACGATGTCGGAATATATGTATGTAACCAGGCGGACATAGACACCTCCGCCTCGGGTTCTTCCCGAGCGTCGGATGGGAACCCTTCCAACGATCCCCGCTGGGCGGCTTCCTATGTAGACCGTGCCGTCACTATGTATGGATCGTCAGCCCACCACCCGTCCGTTGCACTGTTCTCCATCGCGCGGAACTCCTCAAACGGTTATAATCTCTATAAAAGTTATCTGGCACTAAAAGCGATGGAGACCGCCAGACCCGTGGTATATCCCGAGGCCGGAGGGGAGTGGAACAGCGATGCCATAGTACAGCTGATCGCCGATGAGTTCCCGCAATCTATCGGTGGAAGGATGATTCTCAAGAATGCAACCCGAAGCATTGTATATCCGCAAAAACCGTACGCCGTGACGAGCCTCGATAATAACGGCAAATGCCGGGTAGAAAACAATTCGTTTGTAACCACGCTTAGGGGCAAGATCGAATATACCGTAAAAAAAGGTTCACGTAAGATAGCGGAAGGTGCGATCCCCGTTGTGTTGGATCCGGGGACTTCCGGTGACTTTATAATCCCGGTGCCCGAAAGCACCGCCGGGAAGAAGCTCAAATACGAGAGCAGGCTTGTCTCCAACTTCGACGGGTTCTGACCCGACCCGAATAACAAAGCCCCGCGAAAAATCGCGGGGCTTTTGTCTGAAAATTTATTTACGTATAAGAGATTACTGTGCTACGATTACAACGCGGTCGAGAGCCGGGTTGGAGTGGTTGGTTACACCGCCTTTACCCTCTACATTGAGTTGTGAACGGTTCACACCGTAGTTATTTACCAGTGCATTGGCAACTGCTTCGGCACGCTGGCGGCTGAGTTCCTCGTTACGCCTTACGCTGCCGGTACCGGCGTCGCAATATCCGGTCACATTATACTTCTGGTTCGGATGAGCCTTAATAGTATTTGCAAAGCTTTCGAGATTCTTCATATACGTATCGGTGATGCGGGCACTACCGATGGTGAAGAATACCGACATGCTGTGAGGAGCGGTAACCACTTCGGGCTGCGGTGTAGGACGTGCGTTGCAGGCGTCGAGTTCCCTCTGCAGTCGGCTGATGCGGTCGTTGGCATTCGAAAGGTCGTTTTCCAGGGCGCTGATACGCTGCTGGTAAGGAGTGTAGTTGGCAGGCGCAACTGCAACCGGGCGTTTGAAACCACCGCGGGGGCCGAGGTTGAAGCTAAGACCCGCGGTAACGCTGAGCATTCCGTCGATTGCCCTCGAACCCACATATTTGTCGAAGCGTGCTTTTGTCATCATGTATCTTGCTTCCAGGGTAAGGTCGATCACTTCACCCAGGCGGATTACGTTCAAAAGACCCATATTGGCTGCAAACTCGCGGCTGCGGATATCGTTATTGTAAACGTTATTTGCCTGAACGAAACCGAACCCTACAAAGGGAACGAAATCCCAGGTACGGGTTTCTTTATACCCGCCGATAGCATTGGAAAGGTTCCAAAGAAAATCACCATGGAAACTCACATACTTAAATTTCTTATCATAGTATCCTTCCCCGTCAGCAGATCCGTAGGTGAAGGGGGTAGCCGTTTTAGAAGCTCCTTTACCCCTAAGACCGGAATACTGCAAACGCATACCGACGCTTGGAGTGATCCATTTACCGAGACTGGCATCGATCGCAGGAGCCAGACGGCTTCCGAAATCCTTATGAACGTCTCCGGTACTCATGTACATGTTCACACCGCCGGCTACCCCGATAAACCAGTTATCGAAGAATTTTCCAGTGAGGTAAGGCCCCCTTTCAGTGATTCGCTCGTACGTTCCGGTGTTCTCATTGTAACCGTAGTACTCCTGCGAGAAAGCCGTAACGGCAAAGACCGCCAGTGCAATTGTAAATAACAGTTTTTTCATACTCATTTTATTTTAAGAATACTTTACTTTTTCTGCTGCAACATCTCCTTTCGAAAACCCTCTCGATTGTGATACGGGTGTAATCCGCCCGGAAGCCGTTTTACAGATTTTGCTTTCAGCCTTTATTACTTCCAAACTTTTTGCCAAACTGGTAGAAGCATAGAACTAATGTTAAAATGTTCAACCGGGGTCAAGTTTGGAAAATAATCAAAGCATAAGACAAAATCCCTGCCAATGGATGGAATGCGTTGTATTAAAAGGAAATTAGGGCCACAAAGGGGGCGAAACCGTTGTAGTTACGACCTGGGACTTACCGAGTCCGAGATAAAAAGCCATAGTGGGCAAACTGCGGCTATCCCTTCCATGGGGAACAGTATCCACAAATTAAAAAGGGAACCCATCTCTGGATTCCCTTGAAGAAGGCGGCATCCTTCTCTCCCACAATAACTGCAGTACCATCGGCGGCGGCGCATCTTAACTTCTCTGTTCCCGAGTAGGGTGAAGCGGGAAGAGAACTCCCCTTCCCATGGAGTACAGACAAGGGATAATAACAAAAAAGCGCCCCGATCTCTCGGAGCGCTTAAAGAAAGCCGGCCCGTCCTACTCTCCCACAATAAGTGCAGTACCATCGGCGGCAGCACCTTATCTTCCCTC
>JAJBVJ010000227.1 GCA_020859875.1 Rikenellaceae bacterium | reverse complement strand
GGTTCCATAGTTCAAGGGATAGAACGGAAGTTTCCTAAACTTCAGATTCTGGTTCGAGTCCAGGTGGAACTACCAGGGCAGGCTACATTAGCCTGCCTTTTTAGTGCGGTGAAACCGGGTTTAGATGCCGGGGGGCATTACCCTATCCGTCAAGAGGAATTTAATCGAATGTAAGGCGAGAATTTGCAGCCTGGGAGCAGCATTTATTCTGAAACATTTCGATCGACCGTGGCCCACAGTGGCTATGAGTTGCCCGCCACTTTTTCTTTTCTCTTCAGTTCATAACGATCCGTTGATCCATTTTTTAATCTCTTCGCATTAAAAAATTCGACGGTTTGTAGCTTAATAAGATTGCAATACGTATCTTAGGGGGGAAAATATTTACTACCACTTGGATAGGCAGATAGGTATCGTGTATGGATAAACGCGGTGTCGAGGACAAGCGAAACCTGCCCGGATCCTTATCCGGGGTGATGTAGCGGAGCATGGTGTAATCTTTTGTTTGGACAAGGTAGGGCCGGCCTTTCACGGGTATACCGTCCCATAGTTCGTCCACTATAAGTATACTGTGCTCGAATACCCCGATGATGGGTTCGTATTCCATGTTGACCGTGGCGAAAGCCACGGTCTTTGTATTAGGATATGGCATAAAAACATAACTATCGGGGTGCATTCCGTCCAGGTATCTTCCGGCGGGGTCGGCTATATAAAGGGGCACCTTAATGGCTGCCGGATCGGACATCACCCCTGTAAGCAGGAAACTGTAGTCTACGGCAGGAAACCGGGTCGAGATCCTTTCGGCCATGGCGGAGCTTATCCGGTTGTTCCCGCGGTTAATCTGGTAGAGGCTCTCGGCGCTATGCAAGCCGATCTCGCGGGACAGTTGGCGCAGGCTTTTGAGACCGTAGGTCAGTAGAAGATGTTTTAGCCTTTCGGCAGGAGTATAAATTTTATTCATATTTCGGGGTTAGTGAATATCTCCTGTATACCTCCCCCCTTACGGCAAATAAAAAGGGGCGCAACGGACGACGCATCTAAGTCAACAGGGCTTGGGACCCAAAACCACAGACGTTTCGCCTTTGCACCCCGAGCCACCCCCGTAAAAAAATACGGGGGAGTGTACGGCTCAAGGTCAAGCGACGCCTAAATCGTGGTTTTAATTCAACGCCCCGGCGGGGCGCTCCCAAGAATTCGTTGACTTCGATATAGCGTGCTTTACCTTCTCGGATCCCCAGGGGATCTAAGTTGTATCTGCAATACCCGGTAAAGGTACATAATTTTTCATAACGGTATTCAAAGCGCCGGAGGTTCGGGTAGACCGGTAATACCCCGAAAGAAACAAGGGGCGGTACCCGAACCCGTCGTAGGAGGCCAGCTACAGCCCGAAAGCGCGAGTCGAGCCCATACCCCTTGCGGAGGTACAGACCCGGACTCGGAATTGCTTTCTATTGTAGTGTAGCTGTTCCTACGAAAAACCGATTCCGTGTTAATACGGCATCCCTCGGGGATGCCTATGTCAATGCAAATATAGTGAAAGGTGAGAGACAAACGAAGAAAAATGAATTTTCCGGAGTTTGTCCGAACCGTGTCCTATATTCTTTAAAGATAGTGAAAGACTCTCGAAAAGTGGCAATTATAACCGAACCGAAGTAAGTCGCTGGGATGGTGAGCGGTCTACCCTAATTTTCTGTAAACTGCCGAAAGGCCGACGTGCAGAATTAAGCGAGATAAAGCAAAAGGAAAGTTACTTATCCGTTGCCTTTTTCAATTTGCATAACACCGACGGTAGGCCGCTCGAACCAACTCTCAAAGAGCGCTTAAACTAAATTTGAGAATCAAAGATAACCCGTTTTTTTCTCTTTGCTTGTAAAAAACGGTTTTCCGGCTCAAAATCGGAGTTTTATTCCGCTCTACGCTTCATTGTTCACAGAGTCAAATAACTCTATATCAATTAATTTTGTTAAGGGATTAGAGTTATGAAAAACCAGGAAATTAAGGTATCGTTCTACCTCAAAAAGAACGAACCAAATCAGGGCGGTAGGTGTCCAATTATGGCCCGGCTCTCGGTCGGTAAATCGCAGGTCACTTTCAGTACCAAACTCGATGCTCCTACCTTATTATGGGCATTCGGTCGGGTGAAGGGAAAAAGTAAGGAGGCGGTAAATATAAACCGTCAGTTAGACTCTCTGCGGGCGTCCGCATTGTTGCACTACCGGGAATTGTCAACAGTCAGCGAGGGAGTCACCGCCGAGCAGGTTAAGAATCTTGTTTTGGGGATGGCTTATGGGCAACAGTCCTTATTGGCTTACTTTCGGCACCACAATGAAAATTTCGAAAAGAAAGTCGGAGTAACCCGCAGTAAGAGCACTCTCGGCGACTATACACTGTCATTAAGACATCTGACCGATTTTTTGAAAACCCGCTACCGGCTCTCGGATATTTCTTTTTCGGCCCTCGACCGTTCATTTATCGATAAGTTCGACATCTACCTTAAGATCGACCGCAGACTCGAACCGGGAACGATAGTTAATCTTACTACCAAATTAAACACCATAATCCGGAGCGCAATAGCAGAAGGGATTATTACCCATAACCCGTTCTACGGCTATGTTGCGGAGCGTCCCGTTCCACGACAAAAATACTTGACCCGGGAAGAACTGGATAGGTTGATGACAACTCCGCTGGCCAAGCCACGGCAATATCTTATTCGTGATTTATTTCTTTTTTCCTGCTATACCGGCATCCCGCACTGCGATATGCGTACACTTACAGCCGACGATTTAACGACTGACGCAGAGGGTACGGTCTGGGTAAAATCCTGCCGGGGAAAAACCGGGAACGATTACAGTGTACCTCTGCTCGATCTGCCGCTATATATTCTGGACAAATATAAGGGTACGGTCCCGGGTGACCGTTTACTCCCGATGTACCATCTTACGGAAATAAACAAGGAACTAAAGAACATTGCCAGTATTTGCGGAATCGACCGGCGGCTCACGTTTCACATGGCCCGGCATACATACGCCACCGAGGTTACTCTTTCGCAAGGGGTACCCATTGAATCGGTAAGCCGGATGCTGGGTCATGGTCAGATTAAGACCACCCGGATATATGCCAAAACAACCGATGACAAATTAGACGCAGACATGAGTGCCCTGGAAAACCGTATAGCCGGTAAATTCAAATACGCAATCTAAACCTACGATCATGAATCAACAATATAGAAAGAAGCGCAGCACATTCGCTATATTATTCTACATTAACCGCACTAAGGTTCGCGGGGACGGTACCTGCCAACTTTTATGCCGTGTAAGTATAGACGGCCAGGCACAACAGATAGGAACAAAGATTACGGTAGATCCGACAGTTTGGAACCCGGAAACCGGGCGGGCCACGGGCCGGAGCCGTAATGCGGTGGAGGTGAATCGGGCAATCGATACCCTTTCCGATAAAATTACCGGGCATTATGATATCATCCGCAGGAATTTGGGCTTTGTGACGGCTGAAATGGTGAAAAACGCCGTAAAGGGTGTGGCTCAAAAACCCGTTTCTCTTTTAAAGCTGTTCGAGGAACATAATGAAGAATTTAAACGGCGGGTAGGTATCGACCGCAAAATAGAGGCTTACAATATGTATGAACTATCTTATAGGCATCTTAAATCCTATATTTACGGAAAATACGGTACCGAAGACGTATCGCTCCGAAGCCTCGATCTAAATTTTTACAACGGTTACGACTTATTTTTACGAACGGAGCGCGGAATGCAACAAAAGACGGTCCACCAGCATTTATATAACCTGAAAAAGATGACAAAGCGGGCCGTGAGTCAGGGTACCTTGCGCCGTGACCCGTATATCAAACTGTTTCCCGAGCTTCCCCGGCCAAAGAGCCGCCATCTCAAAGCCGAAGAACTGAATAAAATTCTGAAATACCGACCCAGAAAAAAAATATAGAATTCGTGCGGGATATGTTCGTTTTCTCGAACTTTACCGGACTTTGCTTTGCAGATCTGAAAAGACTGTCGGAGGAGCATTTAAAGGAAACTCCGGACGGCAAGTTATGGATTGAAATGAAAAGACAAAAGACCGGGACGGAGTTCCGCGTCGGAGTGATGGATATTCCGCGCCGGATAATGGAAAAGTACGCTACGAAGCGTAAAGACCATCATCTTTTTAATGTCTATTGTCGTGACAGGATGATACAATTGACGAGGGAATTGGGTCATTTATGCGGAATATCCAAATTGACGTTCCACCGGGCCCGGCATAACTTCGGAACCCATATTACCCTCTCTCAGGGAGTACCGATCGAGTCGGTAAGCCGGATGATGGGCCATAAACGATTTTCAACGACGCAGATCTACGCAAAGGTGACCGACACTAAGGTGGCCGAGGATATGAAAAAACTCTCCGCGAGAACAGAAAAAAGCAAGATTATATTGCACGAAAATGATAAATTCCGGATGGCTATTCGTTTCCCGGGAGCGGTTAAGAATAATAATGTTAAACCCGAAAACAATATATAATATGGAACCTGGACCGATAAGAATTGAGAAAGGAAATGTTACGGTTAATTCACCCAAAGACGGAGTTTGGCTTACAAAAAACGAAATAGCCCGCCTGTTCGGGGTATATGTTCCGGCTATTGTGAGCAATATACGCACGAACCGGTCACTTCATCCGGTATCTTTGCCTTTGGACGATCCGGTGGAATAGCCGCCCCGTATTGCGCCCAAAACGGCGGAGCGGTCGATAGCCCGTCGGGTACGGATATAATTACCCGCAACAGAGGCGGGTAGTAAAGTTGTGATTTATGCTGTACAATATAAATTTTGAATTAGGAAACTGGCTTGCCCGGAAGAGGGTTAGAAGATTTCTCCAGAGTCGAAATAGCCGGCTATAAACCATGGTCTCAATGTCCTTATCTTGATAGTATTAATAAAGATGATTTAAAAACCGAATCTGACATATTATCATATAATTACAAAATTCGGAGCGACCATTGTAGTAATTTGTTCATATATTTGTATATTGAATAATTTCTTTACAGAAATAACCAAGTGGATTAGTTGATCTTATTCATTTATAAATAAAAAAAGTGATCGGGATAATTAATAATATAAAAGAAGATATCAAATCCATAAGTTCAGAGACTCTTAACGGGGAAAATTACTCGAGAGATGATTTCGCCAGAAGTATTCTGAACTATCCGGCAATGATGGTTCCTTCTGTACAGGAACCCATCATTGAAAAATTATCAGGTGAATTAAATCATAAAGTGTCACTATTAGATCCCTTTACTGGAGCATCCAATACACTTGTAACTGGGATGAAATATGGAATGGAGGTATTTGGGCAAGACATTAATCCACTTTCCATTTTATTAAGTCAGGTAAAAACAACTCTTTATAATCGCGAAGAACTTGAAGATGCCGAAAAAAGAATTACCCCACAGATTAAAAATGATAAATCAGAGTGTATCGAGATTCATTTTCCAAAGATCGATAAATGGTTTACTAAAGAAGTTCAGGTTGATTTGTCAAAAATCTATCGTGCAATAAAGCAGGAAACCGATATTAATATACGAAAATTCTTCTGGGTAGCTTTGGCGGAAACAATAAGATTATCGAGTAACGATAGAACTTCTACTTTTAAAATGCATATGCGATCTCCAAAGGAAATCGATTCGCGACAAGTTGCCGCAATAACTTTATTTACCTCTATCTCTAAAAAAAATATTGACAATATTGCCAACTTTATTTCAATATTGAAAAACAATGGTCATGTAAAAGAGGGGAAATATACCAATAGAGTCGATATTGTTTGGGGAGATACAAAGGCTGGGGTACAAACAACTAAAACTTTTAATTTACTTGTTACCTCTCCACCCTATGGGGATAATCAAACCACCGTTACATATGGACAATTCTCTTATCTACCCCTACAATGGATCCCATTTGAAGATATAGATGAAACAATAAATATCAATTACTTAGCTACTACACAAACAATTGATTCCAATAGTTTGGGAGGTAAAGCAAAAGAAAATATTAAAAATATAGAAGAAAGAG
>JAJBVJ010000122.1 GCA_020859875.1 Rikenellaceae bacterium | reverse complement strand
GGTAACAAATCTAAAAAAAATATCGGGCAATATGCTGTCCCATGCCCGTTTTTATACCTTTGTGAACCTAAAAACGGGTAGACATGCAAATGCTTCGCAGGGATAAGATCGTTCTCACCGCCGCCGTAGTTGTAACCGTCGGAGCGGTATTGTCCCGAAGCCATGCGCATGCAGGATTCTATATCACCCTTGCCGGAATAACATTTCTTGTGTTTTCCGGCCTTGGCAAGGCCGTATCCGCTGTGTTGCATTACCGTAAGATGCCGCCTCTTTCCAGGGCATGGGTCGCACTCCAAGCCATAGAAATTTTAATTATTACCGACTGCATCATATCGGGTAGAATTCGTTATTTCCCGATATTGCTTATCCTGGCTGCAGAATATTTCATCTTTGACAGCCAAAGAAGGCGGTAGCATAAAAATATTATGAAAAGGATCGTTTCCATATTGTTTTTTTTGTCCGGACTCGTGTCGCTGACCTGCTGCGGCGGTGGGGGCCGGGCGGCATCGACCGACGGCGACACGGTTTATATGCCCCGTTACGCATCCGGATTCATGGTAACCGAAACGGACGGCGGACGTGTACTCGAAATAATCGACCCGTGGCAGGGAGCGGAAGGAGTGCGGTACCGTATATTCCTCTCTCGGGAGGGGGCCTCGGCCCCGGAAGGTTTCGAGGGTATAACCGTTGCGGTTCCGTTGGAAAAGGTGGTCTGCATGTCCTCCTCCTATGTGGCCTTTATCGATGAACTCGGCCGGGCCAGTACGATAAAGGGCATATCCGGTGGTAAATATATTTCCGATCCCGGTGTAAGGGCGGCTTTCCGGGAGGGGAAAATCTCCGAAGTGGGTTACGACTCGGGTCTCGATTACGAGCTGCTTGCGGCGATCCGTCCGGATGCCGTATTCGCTTACGGATTGACCGGCGAAAATTCCGTGATGTCCTCGAAGCTGGCGGAGCTGGGAATAAAAGTAATATACATAGGCGATTATGTAGAGCAATCTCCCCTCGGGAAGGCCGAATGGCTGGTGGCTTTCGGGTATTTGTACCAATTGGAAGAGCAGGCGGTGGAACGGTTCGAAAAAACCGTACGGTCTTATAATGCTCTCAAGGAGCTCATTGCGGATAATATCGGGCAGGAGCAAAGGCCGGTGGTGATGCTCAATTCGCCCTACCGGGATACGTGGTTCGTGCCGGGAGACGGCAACTACATGGTTCGGCTCGTGGAAGATGCCGGCGGGCGGTATGCATGTGCGGGTGAAGATTCCCCGCAGACGCGCCCGATAAGCCTCGAGGAAGCCTACGTGAAAATGCTCTCGTCCGATATATGGCTCAATCCGGGACAGGCGGTCGACCTGGCCGGGGTGAAGGCGGAAAATCCCCGTTTTATCTCTTCACCGCCCCTTGCCGGCGGCAGGGTCTATAATAACAATAACCGAACGACCCCGGAAGGCGGTAGTGATTTCTGGGAGTCCGGTGCGGTACGGCCCGATGCAGTCCTTACGGATCTGGTTAAAATTTTCCATCCCGGACTTCTCGCCGACAATGAAAATCTTTACTATTACCGGAAGCTGGAATAGGCGGGGGATGAAGAACGGGATAAGGACAAAAGCGGCGTTTGCCGTGCTTGCGGCGGTGATCCTGACGCTGCTGATTGCCGACATCCTTCTCGGGTCGATCTATATCCCGCTGAAAGATATATTCGCCGCCTTCGGGTGGGGATCGTCCCACTCCGGCCCGGGCGGGCTCGAGCCGGGGGTGGTTCGGTCGATAGTTGCCGATATACGCCTGCCGCGTGCGATAGTGGCGGTAGTGGGAGGGGCATCGCTTGCGGCGAGCGGTCTGCAGATGCAGACCCTTTTCCGGAATCCGCTTGCCGGGCCCTACGTTCTCGGGGTGAGTTCGGGTGCAAGTCTCGGGGTCGCCCTGTTCCTGCTGGGAGTACCCCTGTTCGGATTGTCATCGGGAGCGGAGATAATAAGGAACCTCGGAGTTGCGGGTGCGGCATGGATAGGGGCCGCGGCTATACTACTGATGATAATGGCAGCCTCGGCGCGGCTAAAGGACATTATGACCATCCTGATCCTGGGTATGATGGTAGGAAGCGCTGCGGGCGCACTGGTAGAACTGCTGCAATATTTAAGTCCCGAAGGGCCCCTGAAATCCTATGTGATATGGACGATGGGTTCGGTGGGAAATGTCACCGGCCCGCAGCTGGCCATCCTTATTCCGGTATGTGCGGCGGGCCTGGTGATGTCCGTGCTTCTGATAAAGCCGCTTAATCTTCTACTGCTCGGGGAGAACTACGCCCGGACGATGGGGCTCCGAATACCGGCGGTACGGGGGATGATATTTCTAAGTACGACACTCCTTGCGGGAACCGTGACGGCTTATTGCGGGCCGATAGGGTTTGTGGGGATAGCTGTTCCGCACATCGCACGCATGATATTCTCGGATGCCGACCACAAGATCCTTATGCCGGCTTCGATAATGGCAGGTGCGGCTATGCTTCTGCTGTGCGATATAATATCCCAGATGCCGGGGTATGGAATGACCCTGCCGATAAATGTGGTGACCGCACTTTTGGGCATTCCGATCGTAATAACCGTGATTGTCCGCAACCGTAAAATATTGTAACCGTGGCTTCCGACAGGATAAATATCATCGAACTGCGCGCCCTTAAGATCGGGTACGGCCGGCGGATATTATTGGAGGATGTGAATACTGGTTTCGGGTGGGGTGAATTTACGGCCCTTATAGGCCGTAACGGCACCGGCAAAAGTACCCTGTTGCGTACCATTGCCGGACTGGCCCGGCCGATGGCGGGAACGGTGTTGGTGGACGGACAAGATATGGCGGAAATGACCCCGCGGCAGCGTGCTTCGAAGATCGGCTTTGTATCGACCGAAGAAATACGGGTCTCCAACTTACGGGTTTCGGATATTGTCGGTCTTGGCCGTGCCCCGTATACCGACTGGATCGGAAAACTGACCGACCAAGACCGCCGGATCGTACAGCGATCACTGGAGTTGGTGCAGATGGAGGGCTTTGCAGGGAAAGGAATCGATACATTGAGCGACGGTGAGCGCCAGAGGGTTATGATCGCCCGCGCCCTGGCGCAGGATACCCCGATTATCCTGCTCGACGAGCCGACGGCTTTCCTCGACCTTCCCAACCGTTATCAGATATGCCTGCTGCTGCGGGAGCTGGCCCACATGGAGAAAAAAAGCATTATCTTTTCGACTCATGACCTCTCGGTGGCGCTCGAGCTCTGCGATACGATGGCTGTTATAGAGGAAGGAAAGATCGGCTACGGAACCGCGGAAGCCTTGATCGGGGACGGCTCGATACAGCGCCTGTTCGAGGGCACCAAGCTGCGGTTCGATGTGGAGACCAAAAATGTAAGGTTGAAAGAATAGCTACTCCCCCTCACCGAGCAAAGTAAGCTCGACGGGAAGCGGAAGGGTTCCCCCTTTGATTATCGCCGCCATATACCGAGCTTCGTCCTTTTCGGAAAATCCGGTGATCGAGGTGCGGCCGCCGGTAATTTGTGAATTAACCCGCGGAACCAACAGCAACCGGTCGTCTATCTCTATGGCCAAAAAATTGTCTACATTCTCCCCGGTCATTTCGGCGAATCTCTCTTTTCCCTTTGTATTGAAAAGGATCGCTATTTCGCTCATTCCGTATTCTGTAATTACCTTCGCATTTTCGATATATTCCGTCCAATTCTCACCGCTGTATTTCACCGCGACCAGTTCGAAGAAGGGCTGGCCGCCGTTGGCCGGTGTTATCAGCAGGCGGGCATCCGCAGGAATGAGTCCCTCCCAGAAGGGTTTATCCAAAAGTGCGGCGGCCCGCTCCACATTTTCCGACGGGATAACGCCGATTACATATGTGGAAGAATAGGGGTCATGCCACCCCGGGTACACCGACTCGAAAAATTGCTCCCCGTACGGGTCGCTATAACTCTCTTCACGGTAGAAATCCTCCCATGCCTGTCTTAGACGTCCCAGCTCTCCCCGTGTATACACCTCGCTTATGGAATACCGGCCTGGGGTCGTCAGCAGAGTGCCTATCCGATCCTCGTCGAGCGGGGAATGAAAACGGAGGGTTATACGGCTACCGTCCCGGGTCATGGAAACCGATTCGGCTCCGGAATATTGCAGGCGTCGCCGCAATACCTCGATCGTCTCGGTTATATCTTCCGCGGGATGGAGTCCGTCCCCAATGTTCAATTGGGCGGTAAACTGCGATTTGGGAGTGCAGGACACCGACAAGGCCAGTAAAATCAACAAATATAGCTTATGCATGTGGCGGATTTTGGGTGAAGATATTAGATATTCGGCGGTAAATATAATTACATTTGTGTTTCGTGGAAACGGCCGAAGTAAAATGATATTATTTTCTTGAAAATTTCAGATAATAATTTGCAGGAAATATCTTTTTGCTTACCTTTGCACCGCTGAAATGATATTTGAGCACACTTATTGGCCCATTCGTCTATCGGTTAGGACGCAAGATTTTCATTCTTGAAAGAGGAGTTCGATTCTCCTATGGGCTGCAAGGGCGGAAAAAGGCAAATGTTGCCGCAAACAAAACAGGGACGAGGACGGTCGGCGGCCGGCCCGGTATCCCGAAAAAGAAGGTGGGGATCGAATATCCCTTTTTTTAACTTGAAATAACCCGTCCGAATAAATAGAGCCGTCAGGCTGGAAAAAGCAAATTAGAGATATGGCAAACCACAAGTCAGCTAAAAAAAGGATTCGTCAGATGCAGGCCCGCAGGCTGCAGAACAGGTATTACCACAAAACGGCCCGTAACGCCGTGAAAGCGCTTCGCAATACCACCGACAAGGAGGCAGCCGAGGCATTGATGCCTAAGGTTTCTGCGATGCTCGACAAGCTTGCCAAGAAGAATATAATCCACAAAAATAAAGCGGGCAACCTCAAGAGCAGTCTCCAGAAACATACGAACGCTCTGTAAATAAAATTTGTCCATGAAGTCAAAGCGGACTGCCGGCAGGCAGCCCGCTTTTTTGTTTTATTTTTTTATCCGGATGCAACAAAAAGGCCGGAAAGTGTATCTTTGAGGTAAATGCCCTTTATCACCTGTAAGAGCGATACCATTAAAATCGCCGTTATCGACTGCCTCCTTATCCTGCTGGGTTTCAGTATGACCGCGTGCGATTCAAAGGAGGAATACGGAACGCCGTCGGCCCGTTATAAAATCCGGGGAACGACGGTCGATGAAAAAACCGGGAAACCGGTTCCTGCCATAAGAACAATTCTGGACGAACGGATTTCGGATGAGAAGGTCTACGGAATCGATACCATTTACACGGATAATAACGGGGACTTTAATTTCGACATCAAAACTTTCCCCAGAAATAAATTCCAATTACAGGTCGATGATGTGGACGGCCGGAAGAATGGAGTTTATGAAAATATCGATACGACTGTCGATCTTACGGACATAAAATATAAAGGAGGAGGAAGATGGTATTATGGGGAAGCAACTGTCGACCTGGGCGAAATACCGATGAAAGAAGCAAAGCAACTCGAAGAAGACCAAAATATATGACCCTTTTATATATGAAAGCAAAGTTTACTTCTTATTGGTCTATGACCCTCGGTTCAATTCTCGCGATACTCGGCTTTACGGGGTGTGATAAGAGTGGACTTACCGAGTACGGGACGCCATCGGTCCGTTACAAGATCAGGGGTACCGTTGTGGATGAAACAACCGGTAAACCCGTCGAAGGCCTGCGCACGGTGCTATATAATGCCGACCAGGATAAGATATACCAGACCGATACCCTTTATACCGACCGCAACGGAGAATTCGATTTCAATAAATTATTCTACACTTTTGCTCTGGACGAACTATCCTTAAAAATAGAGGACGTAGACGGGGCGGAAAACGGACTCTACGGCGATAAGGATCTGACCGTTGACCTGACCGGGGTGGAATACAGCAATGCAAGCGGAAAATGGTACCGTGGACAGGCAACGGTAGATTTGTGTGAAATAGCGGTATCTGAACCCGATGAATCCGCTACTTCCGGCATGTAATGTCA
>JAJBVJ010000195.1 GCA_020859875.1 Rikenellaceae bacterium | reverse complement strand
ATGCCTGAACTCATTTGAAGTTATTGAAGACGCCTGCGGGAAAGGATCCTTACGGCCCCACTGGTAGAACAATCGCCAAAAATTCGGGTCTCCGAAACTGTAACTGTCCGTATCATTGACCAGCGAACCCAGGTTTCGGTCCATAAAGGTCATCCCGCCGTGGGTGTAGGTATCGGAGTCGTCGGGAGTGAAGTCGGTCACCCATATATGCCAGCTCCATAGGGGATCGGACGATCCGGATTTTGTAATCGCAATCACGGCATTACCCGGTTCGCTTCCGCCGTACACCACCAACTGCGCATTTGTCCCCGTCCCCTCGAGTTCAACCTTCCTTACCGGTGAAACCCCGTTAGCCTCGTCTATACCGTTGGCATGGTCTGTCCATATCAATCTCCATTCGAGCGCCTCCGATGCACCGATGCGGCTATTTCCATCGGCATTGGCCTGCCGGACAGGTATTCTGACCGCCTCCCCGCTCGGCTTGAGCAGGTAGCAGTTAGAGGGCTCCCCGTCACGCGGTACCGGCAATGCTCCCCCACCACCTTGGGCTGTTATTTCCACATCGTGCGTAAGCAGGTCGCCATAGGCGTTGAAATAGCTGAAGGTTATTACAGCCGTCCCACCCGGAAGGTTGCCGGATGAATTGTCGGCAATATTGAAGGTGAAGAGTTCGCCGGCCGTATTATACCCGCCCGTGGAGGCCTCGATCGGCTTTTCCGAATCCAGCACCCCGTCGGGATCCCAGACCGTGGCCTCCCACGAGACATTACTGCGTACGTAAAAGCTGTGCGGCCCGCCGTCCATCTCGTATTGCTCCTCTTCGTCCGTAACCAGATCGAGCCGTATATGGCGAAGAGTTATATTCGTCGTAAACGGGGTTTGGTCACCGAGGGTAAAATAGTACCGCGAGGCCTTCTCCATAAAGGGATCGACAGCGGCCTCCTCCGCGGTAATCTCCGGCGGAGCGATCGTATATCCGCGCCAGCCGCCGGAGAGTACCTCCCCGTGAGTTATCCCGTTACCGCCACGGAAGTCGAAAGCATATACGGCCACCACCTCCTCGCTTACAAAGACGTTTCTGTCGGCCGGCGTCCACCTGACCTGAAATAGCTTGGCGGGAATGATAGATTCATTTAAAGGCTTCGGAGAGTAAAATATCACTTCGGTAACCGGGATATTGTAAAAGTCAACAATTTCGATCGTGATTTCGTCGTCGCTCTGCTCGACCTTTACTTTAAGTTCCAGATTATCAGCCGCAAGGATAATGTAGCCAGTCCTTTCGGGATTGCCGGTATTTGCCGCAACGTCGAAATAGAATTCGTCCTGGCGGTTTATACCCGTGAAGGTAGACGGGGTGCGTAGTTCGATCCATGAATCGCTGTCCTCGACCCGGGCCGTCCAGCCTTTGGGGTAGTTGGTAATAACGGTGAACATCTGCCCGGCGTGGCCGTAATTATTAAGCTCGAAATGTGATTTGCTGACCCCGAGCATATACATCCCGTTCCAGGCCACATCGGTGGTCTGGCCGTCCGACCAGCCCACTATATCCACTCTCATCTGGACTGGAAGCGTATTTTTCGCAGTCTCCTCGTCCTCTTCCCCCGGGCCTCCGATGTAGTTTATATTTACGAGATAGGAGTGGTTTCTCAGAATGTCTATGCGACCCGCGTCTGGGTGATCTTCCGCGCGGTCGTAAAAATCTATGCGGTACCACGTAGGCTTGGTCTCGTTTTTCTGCGTGGCTCCCGGCTCGGTATAATATCCCTTTATTATAAGATACATCGCATCGGCCATATCCTGCCCGGCGTTCAGGCATTCATTGACATAGATGGTATTGTACAGGGCATTCTCGTGGTAAGGATTGATTTCACTCATCACATAGCTCATATCGGCGGGGTCGATGCGGTCGGGGCCGACAATCGAAGGCGCCGTGACTTTCTGTCCGTCGTAAGCAGCAGAAGATAGTGGTACCGCATATCCGTCGCGGTGGGCGTTATATACCTTCACCTCTTCGATCTCGAAAAAATCTTTACCGTTGCCCACTCCGCCACCTTCCTGTGGAATGTTCACCGCCAGCTGGATAAGTGCCTGCGCCCTGAGCAGTTGGATCGTACCGAAACTCGACGAGGTGGTATATTTATTTATCGCCGTGGTCTGCGTAGCCTCACCCCACATCGGGAGTGGACGGTAGGCCGTGGTGCCGTAATCTTTGGACGGCCACCGGGTATTGTGGCTGAATATTATCCGCCGCAGGACGGTTTCCTTCAGATCGCCCTGCAAAGTTACACCCAGCGCATCGTCCACCTCGTCGCGCAGGTTGGCAAGGATGACAAGGCGGTATATTTTACTGTCGTCCACTTCGAAATTGGCGGTGATCGTCTGGTACTGACTACCGTCCGAAGTAAGGTTATTGGTGTTGTGGGTACGTGCGGCGAACTTTTCATCTGTGCCGTCGATCTCGAATAACAGCAGGTCTACCGTATGGAGCGTACGTTCGTCCGACTCGGTTAGCGACCGGGTAAATGTCTCGGGGATATTGGCCGCCGGAACGCCAACCTCTATATTTACGGTAACGATCTGGCTCCCGGGAACTATTATTTCCCCAGGATCGTCGGCACATGCCGCAATTAATAGGCAGGTCGACAGGATCGACGGTATAAAACGATTCGGATTCATTTTTCCCAAAATATTATCGGACCCCGAAGGGACCGGGATATTATACATGCAAATGGGAAAAGAAACGACATCCCGTAACGGATGAGCTATCCTACGGATGTTTAACCTGAATTGGACTCTGTGAAGCACGGGCTCCACCTTTTAGCGCCGGCAAGTTAGAAAACTTCGAAGAAAAAAACAATAACCCTTATCAAAAGTATAATATGATTAAGGTTAATATCGGGGACAAGGTACATTTATCGAAACGACCCAAACCTATTATTGCATTTAATGAAATAAAAGGCCATATCATTTCAATAAAGGAGAAAAATAGATATATTTGCCCTGTAATACATCCACGGCAGCATAATTGCAAACGTGCCGTCGATGGAATACCGGCGGCCCGTTCGGGAGAACCGGTCGGCCTGCATAAAAACAATTAGCCATACATGCTAATGGAATAACAGACCCCCTTACCTATTACTGTTTAACCCTTTATTCGATTCTTTAAGATCACCCCCTGGCGCAGCGCCTTTTAGCATCCACTAAATTATTAATCGACCCTTAATTAATCGCTTAATTATGAGATCAATACATTTACTCGTATTTGTTTTTGCAACGCTCGCTGCTGCATTTTCTTCATGTACAAAGGAGAACAGAGACACCCCGGGCGGCGAACCGGAAGGCATCCCCACCCAGATGAGTTTTTCGATCGAAGTTCCCGGGGCTACCAGGGCCCTCGATTTCCCGGACGGAACCCCCAATTCCGACGAACGGGTTATCCGCAATATCGCGGTTTTAATATACAACAGTTCACGCATCCTGGAGACCGCTTATATCGAGGTTTTCGACCAGGGCGATTTCAAGAACGGAAGTTATACGGCTACGGTCAATACCAAAACCGGACGCCATTATGTTTACGCCATCGCCAACGTTCCCGCCCTTTTATATGACGATGCATACAGCGATGCCTTTTCGGAAGGGGGCATGGAAACGATCCTTACACAGAAGATCATCGACCTCCATTCCACTATACCCGGCCTCAACCAAACGGCGACCATAAAGACCCTGATGGGCCAGGGAAACCTCAATGTTCAGGGCGGTTTCTTTATGATGTCTCAGAGCCCGTATACCGTCGATTTCATCGAAAATCCGGACAATAATAGTTCGATAAACTACATCCCGCTTCCCGTGGTGAGGGCCCTATCGAAAGTAACCGTAGGTTTCGAGCCCCAGCAGTCCGTAGCAGGGGAATTAACGGATGTCTACTACAAAGTGATAAACAACCCCTCCACCATGTATGTAATTCCGAACACCCTTCCCCTTAACTCGAATATCTGGATAACGCCCAATTACTACAACAGCCAGCAGTGGCCCACCCCGTCGGTAGATGCCAATGATTACCTCGACGAGCCGGCACACGGCTACCAGCCGGCATTACTGTCGGGTGAGAGTGCCTCGGATGCAACGTTCACCTATTGCATGGAGAACAGTAACTACGTTGCACTGGAAGGTAATACGACATGCGCCGTTATCCGTGCCAGGTTCAATCCGGAAAGCGCACGCATAGTCGATAAGAACGGCGACCCCTCCACCCTCAACTCCAACGGGGATTTCTGGCTGATCGGCGAGAACAACGGATCGGGAGTTTACGACGTTTACGACATTTCTAAATTTTACAGCGAAGAGCCCGACGCATCAGTGCTGAGTAATTATCAGGATGCGAAGATAATTTTCTACAAAGAGGGAATCTGTTACTATGCCCTTTGGCTGCGTAACCGCAGTGCCTCTAATTATGGCGAAAACGAATGGACTGTACGCAGGAACCACTATTACAGGGTTAACATAAATTCCGTGGGCGGCCCCGGCAAATCCACCGACGACGGCGACGGGGATGACGGCGGCATCATCGACCCGGAGGTTCCCCTCGACGGAGAGACCACCATCCGCGCCAATATCGTAGTGAGCAACTGGACTACCGTAGACCAGAGCGGAGGCATATAATCCCTACCAATGCCCTACCCGGGATTCCCGGGCAGGGCTTCGTTACCACCCTATATCGACTGACGCAAAACATTTTAAGCGCCGTATCCGGCCTATGCAGAAATTAATTCCGGTATTGTTGCTTTGTCTGCTTGCAGGTTGTATCGCCAGCGATGAGACCTGTACGGTAGATCAGCCGCATATTTCGTTGGTTTTCAGCTACGATTACCACACCGGCACCGGCGACCGCTTTGCAGAGCAGGTACACTCGGTAGACATATTCATCTACGACGGCCAGGGAAGGCCGGTCGGAGATCATACCGTCCCGGTTTCCGCCATGGAGGGGGGCAATACCGTCCGCTTCCAATTGGATCCGGGGAGTTATACCTTTGTAGCCTGGGCCAATTTCGACGGTAACCATTTTATTTATAACCACGGAAATACCCTGGAGGAAAGTTCGCTGTCGGTGAATGCGGCTGCGGACGGCTCGGTGGAGATACACTCGGCAACCTTGTTCCACGGTACTGCAAAGGCGGATTTCGACGGGAAAGACGTTACGGTTCCCGTTCCGCTGATCAAGAATACAAACCTTGTCGATATATATATAGTTGGAAAGGAGGCTCCCGGGCTGCGGTCGGATGCACAAACAGGGCTAAGCGTCCGCATAACGGGAAGCAACGGCCGGTACGATTTCGGCAACCGACCGCTCGCCTGCGAACCGCTAAAGTATACCCCGGCGTATGAGAGGATAAACGAAGAGGTGCTTTGCGCCCGGATGACCGTCCTAAGGATGTTCACGGGCGACGACCTTCGACTTACCATAAGCGACCCGGCGAATCCCTACAAACCGACCGTATACAGCGGGAATCTGACGGAGATCATATTTTCGAAGATCGGAGCGATAACCACCGACAAAGACCTCGACCGCCACGACACATACCAGCTGACTTTCCTTTTGGAACGCTACCTCGACGGAACCTGGGCCCTCGCCGGGATATACAGCGGCGACTGGACCAATATAGACACCGAAGAGGGCGTTTGATTCCCGATCGGCCCGGTAACGATAGAGCAAAAATAAACACCCGGTTAGATAACCGGGTGTTTCGTTTAAATGGGATAACAAACCCGGATCAGTCGGGATAACGGAACCTTATGGTCTGCTTCAGGTCTGGATGGAGCGATTTAGAGACTGGACAGGTATGCGCCGCATTCTCCAATATCTTCCGGGTTTTGGGGTCGTAACTTCCCGGCATATGGAAATCGATTACGATTTCACATATTCTACGGGGATCGGCCGCCATTACTTTCGTAATCTCCAGTTTCGTACCCGAAAGGTCGACACCGCGCCGCGGAGCCGTCATATCCATAATGGTAAGCATGCAGCTTCGCAGCGCCGCCGCCACCATGTCGGTAGGCGAGAAAAACTGTCCTCTGCCGTTGAGGTCG
>JAJBVJ010000207.1 GCA_020859875.1 Rikenellaceae bacterium | reverse complement strand
CGCCAACACCTTATACCTGCGTCCCGATACGGCCCAGGGTATATTCGTGAACTTTCTAAACGTGCAGAAAACCGGACGCATGAAGATTCCGTTCGGCATCGCTCAGATCGGAAAGGCATTCCGCAACGAGATCGTAGCCCGTCAGTTCATATTCCGCATGAGGGAATTCGAGCAGATGGAGATGCAGTTCTTCGTACGTCCGGGCGAGGAGATGAACTGGTATAACCGCTGGAAGGAATTTCGAATGCGCTGGCACAGGGCTCTCGGGTTCGGCGACGACCGCTACCGTTTCCACGACCACGACAAACTGGCCCATTATGCAAATGCGGCGGCGGATATCGAATTCGCATTTCCTTTCGGCTTTAAAGAGGTCGAGGGAATACACTCCCGTACCGATTTCGACCTGGGTAACCACCAGAAATTCTCGGGCAAAAAGATACAGTATTACGATCCCGAAACGGGCGAAAGCTATGTACCCTATGTAGTCGAAACCTCGATAGGAGTAGACCGCATGGTGCTTCAGGTGCTTTCGGCCGCCTACACTGAGCAGAAGCTGGAAAACGGGGAAGATCGGGTAGTATTACGCATACCCCCGGCAATCGCCCCGGTCAAAGTCGCAATCCTGCCCCTGGTCAGGAAGGACGGCCTTCCCGAGATCGCCCGGCAGATCGTGAACTCCCTCAAATACGATTACACACTGCAATACGACGAGAAGGACAGCATCGGCAAGCGCTACCGCCGACAGGATGCGATCGGCACTCCGCTGTGCGTTACCATCGACCACGAGAGCGTAGAGTCGCAGACAGTAACCGTTCGCTACCGAGACAACATGGAGCAGAAACGTGTCCCCATATCGGAGCTTGCATCGGTAATCGAAGAGACGGTATGCATGAAAAAACTTCTCGAAACGCTCGAACCGGAGCCCGATTGTTAATCTTTTCGAGGGAATAGCCCAAAACCGGCGTACAAGCGCCGGTTTTCTTTTGATCAAATCCGGAAAAAAGATCAAAATTATAGGTATAATTGCCGGGCCGGTGTTGCGCAGGATATAGATGTTCCGTTTACATATATGACATATTAACGAACCACTGTTAATAACCTCCAATGAAAAAACTAAAATTAGCCGTGTCGGCCGCCGCGGCGCTTATATTGACCGCAGGCTCCCTCTTCGCCCAGAATATCCAAACCCGCACCGTAAACAATCCCGGGCCCTTCGATGCCGTCAATATCTCCGGCACTCAGACCGTCCATTTCGAGATCGGCCCTTCGGGAGATCCGATTACAGTTATCGGCCACCCGGAAGACCTGGACAATATGGAAATAAAGGTAGTAAACGGCACCCTGAACATCGGCTATAAAAAAAGGTATAATTCTCTCAACCCTAAATCTACTCAGGTTTATGTGAAAAATTCCACCCTTGCGGGCGGCAGTGTATCGGGAACGGGAACCCTGAACATTTCGGGAAACCTCGACGATTCCCAAAACAGTTTTTCCGTTTCGGGAACCGGACGTGTAAATGTCGAGAGAATAGAATGCCGTGAACTCACCTGCTCGGTTTCCGGAACCGGGAGGATCACATGCCCGACTGTCATTGCAGATGCCATTTCCACAAGGGTCAGCGGAACGGGCAGCATCGTCCTCACGGAAATAGAGGCCGTTTCCGTTGCTGCAAGAACCAGCGGAACCGGCAAGATCGAAATGTCGGGCACGTGCCATAGAGCCTCGATGTCCACCTCGGGCACAGGAAGCATCCACGCCGGGGATTTGGAAGCGGTGGATGTTGAGGCCTCTTCAGGCGGAACAGGAAGCGTATATTGCCATGCCACCGGAAAATTCGAGGGCAAGGTCTCCGGCACCGGCAGAATATACCTCGGAGGCAATCCCGAGTCCGTAAAATTCTCGGGTAAATCGGGAAGGCTGGTACAGAGATAACGGTATCGGTAGTCTTAACTCATAGCCGGCACTTTCATGCCGGCTGTTTTATAATGTCAGAAATAAGTTTCGAGGATTTTTTTTGCTTCCTGCACATAATGTAGGCTCGCCGAACCGAATCTGACGATATGGGAAAAGTCTTCATACGCTTCCTCTTTAATCCCGGCCTGCAACAGTATGAGCCCCCGCAAATAACGGCTCTCGAACGGGTAATATCCATGTTCGATACAAGTTGTAAAATCCGAGTAAGCCCGCACTAAACTATCCATATTCATATATGCCCGGCCACGTTCGAGAATAATTTCGAAATAGGCGACCTCGTCGTCATGCCTTTCGATAATTACGGCGAACTTTCCTGCTCCCGGAGACTTCAATTCCTTTGCCTTATTGAAATCCTCTACGGCCCCGACGAAATCGTTCAGCCGGCTCTTGATGAGCCCCCTGTTGAACCAGGCCAGAACCATAGCGGAATCGACGGCGATAACCCGGGTATAATCCTCTGTCGCACCCCGGTAATCACCCAGTATGCTTTTGTCCACACCCCGGTTTATCAGGGCCGATATATGTTCCGGATCACGTTGGAGGACTTTATCCCAAACCAATATCGCATCCTCGAAAAGACCGCTGTCTTCGAGGTGCTCGGCCTGTTTTACATAATAGTCGGTGCACCCCGAGAGAAAAACCCAGAATAGGGCCAGGACAAAATATTTATCGATCATACATTAAGTTTTAATACCCTACGGCAAATATATATACACAAACCGAAAAAGAACATTCTCGATCCCAAATTCCGACCGCTTAAATTTTTTCATTGGAAAGATGTTTCGTTTCTCTTTTTTATCCGTAATAATATCAAAAGACCCAATATAAAGATCATGAAAAATCCGATCCTGACTGCGGCCCTCGCCCTATCGCTTTTAGCGATAAATTACACTGCTGCCGCTCAAAGCCAAACCCGCACCGTTGCCGTTACGGAGAGCTACCAGGGAATATCGCTCGCCGGGAACCAGACACTCTACTTCGAGATCGGCCAGGCGGGTGAGCCCATTACCGTCATAGGCCACCCGGAAGATCTCGATAATCTCGAGGTTTTCGTGGAGAAAAATACTCTCCGGATAAAATACCCCGACTATTATCGGACCAGGGGCAAAAGCGTTCAGATCTATGTTAAGAACCCGACGCTCACCCATGCCTCCCTTGCTGGTTCGGGCAGGATCGAAGTTAAGGGGAGCCTCGACAGGGGAGATAAAACTTTCTCGTTGGCCGGCTCGGGAAAAATCACGATCCCCGAATCGGAAGGCGACAATATCCATCTTTCTGTTGCCGGAAGCGGAAAAGCTTATATTAAAAATATTACGGCCGAAAATGTCTCCGTTTCGGTTGCCGGGTCCGGCGGTGGGGAATGTTCAAATGTGAGTGCAACCGCAGTCAGCGCAAATGTGGCCGGCAGCGGAAAGTTTACGGTCAGCGGTACGGCCGACCGTCTGGATGCGAATTTGGCGGGAAGCGGGAAGCTGAATGCCAGTGGACTTGCGGTAAGGGAAGGCGGGGTTAAAGTTGCCGGTTCGGGAAATGTCGAATGCCGGTGCGGCGAGAGCCTTACCGCCACGGTGCACGGTAGCGGAAGAGTCTATTACCACGGGCGTCCGGAGCGGGTCAGGTTTTCGGGAAAGACCAGGAGTATCGTCCAGCGGTAGCAAAGTAAAGTAGAAACAAAGGATTGATTTTCAAAAAAGTGATTGTCACGTAACAATTTTTCTCATTCAGATGCAAGAGGCACGGCCGCACAGCGATGCACGGCCGTGCCGTTTTTATATCTTGGCTCAAATGATTACCTTCGCGGTATATCGCACGTGTGCGTAGAAATTACGAAATAACTCTCGGCTATGGCTCGCAATGAAAGAGCGGCACTTTTTCCGGGGTCGTTCGATCCCTTTACTAAAGGACATAAATCGATCGTCGATCAGGGCTTGTCGCTGTTCGACCGTATAGTTATCGGCGTGGGTGCGAACACCGAAAAGAAGGGACTGCTTACGATCGAAAACCGCATTAAACTTATCGGGGACATATACAGCGGCAATCCGGCCGTCGAAGTGCAGTCGTACGACGGTCTTACGGGCGACTTCTGCCGCGAACAGGGCCTCGGATTTATCCTGCGGGGAATGCGAAATACGGTAGACTATGAATACGAACGGGGGATCATGCTGGTAAACCAGACCCTTTTCCCGGAGATCACAACCGTACTGCTGTTTACCCCTCCCGAATATGTGGCTATCTCTTCGAGCACCATTCGCGAATTGATCTCGTTCGGGCGCGATCCGATACAGTTGATGCCCGATAATATAGACCTGAAAAATTACCTCTGAAATCAAAACTTACCGTATATATGGAATTTACCGCCGAAACAATCGCCGGCTTTGTGCAGGGCGAGATACAGGGAGATCCAGGTGCAAGGGTATGGACGCTTGCCAAGATAGAGGAAGGCACGGAAGGGGCACTCTCCTTTCTTTCCAACCCTAAATATGAACAATACGTATACGACTGCGGAGCTTCTGTCATAATCGTAAACAAGACTTTCGTTCCCGAGCGCCCTGTAAAGGCTACCCTGATCAGGGTCGACGACGCCTACGGCTGTTTCGCTAAGCTGCTGGAACTATACGCGGCATCGAAGCCCCGGAAAACAGGGATTTCGGACAGGGCCTCGATAAGCGAAAGTGCTACGGTGGGAGCAGACTGCTACGTAGGGGACTTTACCGTAATCGGGGATAATACCACGATCGGGGAAAAATGTAATATCTACCCCCAGGTTTATATCGGCGACCGCGTGAAAATCGGCAGTAACGTTACTCTGTATGCGGGCGTCAAAATATACGAAGAGTGTGTGATCGGGGACAATACCACCATCCACTGCGGAGCGGTGATCGGTGCCGACGGTTTCGGTTTTGCCCCCAATTCGGAAGGGAAATTCGACAAGATACCCCAGCTGGGTAACGTGGTCATCGGGAATAATGTCGATATCGGCGCCAATACCTGCATAGACAGGGCCACCATGGGTTCTACCCGTATAGCCGACGGGGTCAAGCTGGATAACCTGATACAGGTCGCCCACAATGTGGAGATCGGCGAAAATACCGTATCTGCGGCCCAGGTCGGTATCGCGGGTTCGTCCAAGATAGGAAGCAACTGCATGTTCGGCGGACAGGTGGGCATATCGGGCCATATCAAGATCGGCGACCGCGTAAAATTGGGTTCTCAGAGCGGAGTACACAACAGCATCCCGGACGATCGGGTCTATATGGGTTCCCCGGCCTTCCAGGCCTCGAAACATCACCGGGCCTCGGCTGTCTACCGCAATCTGCCCGAACTTAGTGCCACGGTCTTCGACCTGAAACGTAAAGTGGATAATCTGACCCGGGAGTGCGAAAAATAACCATCGATGCCCTCCCCGAAACAAAATAAGCGCATTATCGGGATAGACCCCGGAACGAACTATACCGGATTCGGTATTATCGACACCGCGGGACGATCGCCCCGGTGTGTGGAACTGGGTTATATCGAGCTGGTAAAATTTACCGATCCCTACGAGAAACTCCGGCTGATATATAAAAGGGTCGAGGCACTCATACGCGAATATAAACCGGACGAGGCGGCATTCGAATCCCCGTTCTTCGGGGAGAATGTCCAGAGCATGCTCAAGCTCGGCCGTGCTCAGGGCGTAGCCATGTCGGCGGCCCTCAATAACGGACTTCCCGTTTTCGAGTATGCACCCAGGCGCATCAAGCAGGCGATCACCGGCCAGGGTGCTGCATCGAAGGAGCAGGTAGCGGCAATGCTTAAAAGCCTTCTCAAGGTGGAATACCGTCTCCCTCAAAAGCTGGACGCCACGGACGGCCTGGCGGTGGCACTGTGCCACCACTATGAAACCTCCTCCCCGATAAACCGGCTAAAAACGGACAGCGGGAGGTCTGGCCCTGCGGAGGCATTGAAGTCCATGATGGCAAAAGGGAAGAAAACCTCCTGGGAACAATATTTGTCCGGTAACCCCGGCAGGCAGATTAAAAAATAAAAAATCCCGTTCGGCTTGGCGGAAGTGCGAAAATTCGCTATATTTGCAACCACAAAACGGTTCCGTAGCTTAATTGAATAGAGCATCTGACTACGGATCAGAAGGTTACAGGTTTGAGTCCTGTCGGAATCAC
>JAJBVJ010000160.1 GCA_020859875.1 Rikenellaceae bacterium | reverse complement strand
TTCCAGGCATCCTTGGCCGTATGGAGCAACGTTAGGGTTCCCATTACATTGGTGCGGGCGAAGACAAGCGGGTCGGAGATACTCCGGTCGACATGGCTCTCGGCAGCAAGATTGAGGATAGTGTCGATTCCGTAGGCGTCGATAGTGTCCAGTACGGCCACATGGTCGGTTATATCGCCCCTTACGAAGGCATAGTTATCCGCCGCGGAAAGATCCTCGAGGTTGGCCAGGTTCCCGGCATAGGTAAGGGCGTCGAAGACGACGATCTTGGTTCGGGGGTAGCGTTCGACGAGCCTGCGCGCAAGGTGCGATCCGATAAATCCGGCACCCCCTGTTACCATTACAGCTTTCCTGTCCATATCTGCGTTTTTTCTTAACTATTCGATTTCACCGAGACACTCGGCCAGGGCATCCTGCCACGGACGGAGTGTAAGTCCCCGTTGCAGTGCCTTATCCATGCACATCACACTGTTGCGCGGGCGGGGCGCCTTTACGGGATATTGTTCGGTCGATACCGGTGTTATGTCGGCTTGTATACCCCGCAGGAGGAATATCTCCCGGGCGAAGCCGTACCAGCTCGTTTGCCCCAATGCACTGTAATGTAAAATATCGAACCCGGAAACCCCTTTTCGGAGCACCTCTAAGGCCGCCCGCGCAAGGTCGGTGGCATAGGTTGGAGTACCCCTCTGGTCGCACACTACCCTCAGCGGTTTTCCTTCCCCGCCCAGTCTCAGCATGGTTACGACAAAGTTGTTCCCGAACTCGCTGTACAGCCACGAAGTCCTGATAACCACGGCGTTGCATCCCCAGTCGCAGAGAGCCCTCTCCCCGGCAAGTTTTGTACGACCGTATGCCCCTAACGGATTTGCCGCCGACACTTCCGTATAGGGATCGTCCGAGAGCCCGTCGAAAACATAGTCGGTGGAAAAATGTATAAGGGGTATTCCGTAGGTTTTACATAAATCCCCCAGCACACGCACCCCGAGAGTATTTATTGTATATGCCGTTTCTTCGTCCTCCTCAGCCCGGTCGACCGCAGTATAAGCGGCGCAATTTATTATTCCTCCGATATTTGAAGCTGTTATGTGCCTCTCGATCTGCTCCCGGTCGGTTAGGTCGGCATCGCTTTCGTCCGGGAAAAAGAGGTCCAGATCAGGGTACTGACCGGCTATCTTGCGCAGGGACTTTCCAAGCTGCCCTGCCGACCCCGTGACAAGGATGCGGCCTTCAATAGAGCTTTTCTCCATATCGGAATAACTTTGCATCGGCAAGCCGGGGCTGCCGGATATCCTTTTCTGACAGAGTCACCGCCTCAGCGGGGATCTTCCAGTCTATCCCCAGGGCTCGGTCGTCGTACCTAATCCCTGCCTCGTGGGAGGGTGAGTAAATATTGTCGCATTTGTAGCAGATTCTCGCGCAGTCGCCCGTCACGGAAAATCCGTGGGCAAAGCCCCGTGGAATCCACAGCTGGCGGCGGTTCTCGTCCGAAAGCTCGACGGCAACGTGCCGTCCGAATGTGGGCGATCCCTGGCGAATATCCACCGCAACATCCACGATGCACCCCTCTATCACCCTGACCAGTTTACCCTGGGCAGAGGGAGGCAGCTGGTAATGCAGGCCGCGCACGACCCCGTGTCTGGAGTATGATTCGTTTTCCAATATAAAATCTACTGGCATTATATTAGTGGAAAATCCCTCCTTTACATATATTTGGCTGAACCATCCCCGGCCATCGCCCGCACTTCCGGGCTCCAGGATCATTACACCGGGAAGGTCGGTCGGGATATATTTTATCTCCATATCCGTACTACAATTTATACATATACCGGCCGTAGGGATTGTTTTTCATGGGCTCGGCCAATTCTTTAAGGCGCTCCCGGCTGATCCATCCCTGCCGGAAGGCTATCTCTTCCAGGCAGGCGACCTTCAGGCCCTGCCGTTTTTCTATGGTCTCTATAAAGGTCGAGGCCTCGCTCAGCGAATCGTGGGTGCCGGTGTCGAGCCATGCGAATCCGCGCCCGAGGATCTCCATATGAAGCCGGCCCTGGCGGAGATATTGTTGATTGACGGCGGTAATTTCGAGTTCGCCCCTCATGGAAGGCTTGATGCTTTTTGCAATTTCGGAGACACCCTGCGGGTAAAAATAGAGACCGGTCACCGCATAGTTAGATTCCGGTACGTGTGGTTTTTCCTCGATCCAGACCACCCGTCCGCCCTGGTCCATTTTCGCCACGCCGTATCTTTCGGGGTCGTTTACGTAATAGCCGAATATCGTTGCGGTATCTTCCCGGGCCCGGGCGGCGGAAGAGCGCAGCATCTCGGTAAAACCCTGTCCGTAAAAAATATTGTCCCCGAGAACGAGGCATACCGCATCGCTGCCTATAAAATCCTCCCCGATTATAAATGCCTGGGCGATCCCGTCCGGAGAGGGTTGAGGGGCGAATTCGAGATTTATCCCGAGCTCGGATCCGTCGCCGAGCAATCTTTCAAACAGGGGTAGATCCTGGGGGGTCGAGATCAGCAGAATATCCCTTATCCCGGCGAGCATCAGCACCGAGAGGGGATAGTATACCATCGGCTTGTCGTATACCGGGATCAGCTGTTTCGAGATTCCTTTTGTAACGGGATAGAGCCTTGTGCCGCTGCCTCCGGCCAGAACTATGCCTTTCATATCGTCATCTTTGAAATGTAAATATAAGTCATTTTCTTATATCTTTGGGGTCGGCTAATCTATTAAAAACTTAAATAATCGATCGAACGATGGAGCAAGAAAACACCAAATGTGCATCCCTCCCCGAAAACGCCTACCGCGAACTGGCCGAAGGAGAAGAGTACAAACCCGTAATGGGGCCCTCTTCCAATCCCAAAGAGGTGACCGTCTATTCGGTCATGATGGGGATAATAATGGCTGTGCTGTTTTCCGCCGCCGCAGCGTTCCTGGGCCTGAAGGTGGGCCAGGTTTTCGAGGCGGCCATACCGATAGCGATCATCGCGGTAGGGATGGGAAGTGTACTGGGGAAAAAGAATATGCTCGGGCAGAATGTGATCATACAGTCGATCGGTTCATCTTCGGGGGTGATCGTGGCCGGGGCCATATTTACCCTTCCTGCCCTCTACATACTCGGGCTCGACGCCCGTTTCTATCAGATATTTCTTTCTTCTCTTCTTGGTGGATTCCTGGGAATACTTCTGCTGATACCCTTCCGCAAATATTTCGTAAAGGATATGCACGGCAAGTATCCCTTTCCGGAGGCAACGGCAACCACGGAGGTACTGGTGTCGGGGGAGAAAAAAGGCAATCAGGCCAAGCTCCTTGCCGTCAGCGGCCTTATAGGCGGTTTGTACGACTTTGCGGTCGGGACGTTCGGCCTGTGGACCGAAGAGGTCTCCACCCGCCTTGCCGGTTGGGGTACGGCTTTGGCCGATAAATTTAAACTGGTTTTCAAGGTGAATACGGGGGCGGCGGTGCTGGGCCTCGGTTATATAATCGGGCTCAAATATGCGGCGATCATATGTGCCGGATCGTTCACCGTCTGGTTCGTACTCATTCCATTCATCAGCTATTTTGCCGACAGTATGACACTTGCCGTGGGCGAAGGGGTAACCCAGGTTGTGGGATCGATGACACCCGAAGAAATCTTCCGCCACTATGCCCGCCATATCGGTATAGGGGGGATTGCCATGGCCGGTTTGATCGGTATCATCCGCTCGTCGAAGATAATCCGCCAGGCGCTGGGTCTTGCCGTGACGGAACTCGGGGGTAAGAAAGGTACCGGGCAGCGGATGGCGGCCGTAAGGACGGATCGGGACGTGTCGATGAAATTCATCCTCGTGGGGCTTGTCTCCGTTCTGCTGACAACCTTTATTTTTTTCCAGTTCGGGGTGCTCGACAACCTTTTCCACTCGGCGATCTCCATCTGTATAGTTTTCGTTATATCCTTCCTGTTCACGACCGTAGCGGCAAATGCCATCGCAATAGTGGGAACCAACCCCGTTTCGGGGATGACACTGATGACCCTCATCCTGGCTTCACTGGTGCTGGTCAGTGCCGGCCTAAGCGGGACGAGCGGTATGACCGCGGCCATGATAATCGGCGGTGTAGTCTGCACGGCCCTTTCGATGGCCGGAGCTTTTGTCACCGACCTGAAGATAGGGTATTGGCTCGGGACTACCCCGGCTAAACAGGAAAAATGGAAATTCCTCGGAGCCGCGGTTTCCGCCGCAACGGTGGCCGGGGTAATGATAATACTCAATAAAACTTACGGCTTTGTCGGCGAGGGTGCGCTCGTGGCCCCACAGGCCAACGCCATGGCGGCGGTTATCCAGCCACTGATGGAAGGAGGCACCACCCCGTGGATGCTCTATTTCGCGGGTGCCGCGCTGGCTCTGATACTTACCATGATCGGGGTGCCGGCGCTCGCGTTCGCGCTGGGGATGTTCATCCCGCTGGAATTAAATACACCGCTTCTGGTAGGCGGACTAATTAGTTGGTATGTGTCCACCCGATCGGCGGATGCCGTACGGAATAAGGCCCGTCGGGAAAGGGGAACGCTTATTGCTTCCGGGTTTATCGCCGGTGGTGCGCTGATGGGAGTGGTCAGCGCTATGCTCAAGTTTGGCGGCGTGGACTGGTTCCTGGATAAGTGGAGCGAACAGAGCGGGGCCGAGTGGCTTGCGATCGGAGCCTATATTCTCATAATAGCCTACTTTGTCCGGGATTCTCTCCGTGCGAAAAAAGAGGAATAAAACAGATGGATATGAAATTGATAGACAGATTTTTGACATATGTGGCCATCGATACCCAGAGCGATCCGGCCAGCGAAACCTACCCTTCGACCGCCCGGCAGTTCAACCTGCTGAATCACCTTGTGGAAGAGATGAAGATCATGGGGCTCGACCAGGTCGATATAGACCCCCACGGTTACGTGACGGCGACCCTTCCGGCAACTTCCGGATATGAGGGTGTTCCGGTGATCGGGTTCCTTTCCCATGTCGATACGAGTCCCGACATGCCCGGGTGCAATATTAAACCCCGGATAATCGAGAATTACGACGGAGAGGATATCGCACTGAACGATACCGTCACTATGAGGGTGGAAGACTTTCCGGAGCTCTCTTTTTATAAAGGCCATACGATTATCACCACGGACGGCACTACCCTGCTGGGAGCCGACGATAAGGCGGGTATTGCCGAAATACTCACCGCGGTGCAATACTTGCTGGAGCATCCCGAAATCGCGCATGGAAAGATACGGATCGGGTTCACCCCCGACGAGGAGATCGGCCGGGGAGTCGATTTTTTCGACGTAGAGGCGTTCGGGGCGAAGTTCGCATACACGGTCGACGGGGGGGTTCGAGGGAGAACTGGAATATGAAAACTTCAACGCCGCCGGGGCGAAGATAGAGATACAGGGGCGGAATATTCACCCGGGGTATGCAAAGGACAAGATGCTGAATGCCCTTCTGCTGGCGCAGGAATTCAATTCGATGCTGCCGCCTGCACAAAGGCCCGAGCATACCGAAGGGTACGAGGGGTTTTTCCACCTTGTGGCGGTAAACGGCGGAGTAGAGAAGGCTTCCGTAGAATATATCATACGCGACCACGACCGCCGAAGGTTCGAGGAAAAGAAAAAGATCATGACAAGTATTGCCGGATACCTTAACGGCAAATACGGTGAAGGCACCATCGGCCTGACCTTGAAAGACCAGTACTACAATATGAAGGAGATGGTCGAACCCCATCCCCAGGTCGTGGAGATCGCCCGCCGTGCCATGATAAAAGCGGGAGTGGAACCCATTGTCCGGCCCATAAGGGGTGGCACCGACGGTTCGAGGCTCTCTTATATGGGGCTGCCGTGCCCGAATCTTTTTACGGGCGGGATGAATTTCCACGGTAAGTACGAATACGTTTCGGTGAACACAATGCACAAGGCGGTGGAGACGATAATCAATATAGCGAGCCTCTGGGCCGAGTAAGACCTGAGCTGAAGATTAAAAGCGCACGGAATCCGTGCGCTTTTTTTATTTCATTTTCATATACTTCTTGATTAGATAAAATACTTAATTATATAAATATATAATATATTATAAAATAGTACGTTTCTAATTTGTGTATGACAGTATAGGGTGTTAAATTAATCTATGAGGATTATAT
>JAJBVJ010000193.1 GCA_020859875.1 Rikenellaceae bacterium | reverse complement strand
TTTCCGTTTCGGTAGCCGCAGCGCCGGACAGGATATTCTCCCCGACGGTTTCCCCTGCTCCCGCTGAAACCGGGCCAGAAGATGTATCGGAAAACGGGGAAACTTCCGCGGACGAAAATACCACGGCTGGCAAGGCAGACGATGTTACAGAGCCCGAGCGGGAGGAGCCGGTAGTAAATAGTGAAAAAGAGATAACGGATAGTTATTCGACTGAAGAAGGAGCTCTCATAACGGAAATTCCGAAGGCAGGACAAGCCGTCGAAAGTGCGGATAAAATCCCGTCCGGGCCTCAAACGGAAGAAGTTGTCCTTGTCGGGCAGGGGGAGGCGGAGGAGATATCTGCGCCGGCAGAAGAGACTACCGTAACGGTGCCGGAGGCTTCTGCGGAGATTACCGGGGCCGGACAGGTCGCGGAGATTTCCGATGGTAGTCCGGTAGAGGAGGCACCCGTGGCAGATGTGCCGGAAGATAAAGGCGCCTTTGACAAAGTGGATTCTGTGATAAATAAGAATGAGGATCCCCAACCGGCAGAGCCTGCCCCGGGGTTAGATAACAATGCGGAGGTGAAAAATTCGCAGGATGTGATAGCCAAAGGGCCCCAAGCGCCTGAAAACCATGTCGGCGCAGCTAGTGAAACAGGAGAAATACCCGTATCCGAAACGGCCGCCCCCGCTGCTGATATGGAGCCGGGCGTCCGGCCGGGGGAGCAAACGAACGAAACGGTAGACTTCTCGGACGAGGAGGCCGAACTCGATAAACTGGCGGCGGAAAGACCCGAATTCGATCTGGGTGAAGAGGACGACAGCGAACTCCAGCACGACATGTCGGCCGAGGGTGCGCAACCGTTCGATACCGCAGACAAGACGAAGGCCCAGCTGCTGGATATGTTCGCCGTATTGCTCGCGGAAAAACCCGTGCAGACGATCCGTCGGGAAGTGGAGGCGATCAAAGTCGCCTTTTATAAGATACTGCGTGCCGAGCACGACGAGCTCCGCCGCAGGTTTGCCGAGGAGGGCGGCGAGCCCGAGGATTTCGCCCCACCCGTCGACAACGACGAGCAGAGGCTCAAAGACCTCTTTGCCGAGTACCGCCGTCGGCGGGACGCTTTCATCGCACAGCTCGACCGGAGTAAGGAGGAGAACCTACGGATAAAGCTGAAGATAATCGAAGACCTCAAGGAGCTGGTAAACAGCAGTGAGACGGTGGGCAATACCTTCAATGCTTTCCGCGACCTGCAACAGCGATGGAGGGATGCCGGACCGGTACCGCAGGCGAATGTGAAAGACCTTTGGGAAACCTATAACCACCACGTCGAAAATTTCTACAGTTATATAAAGATAAATAAGGAGCTTCGAGACCTCGACCTTCGCAGGAACTATGAGGCCAAGATAGCCCTTTGCGAAGAAGCAGAATCCCTACTTCTGGAGCCCTCGGTGATAAACAGTTTCCATAAACTCCAGAAACTCCACGAGCAGTGGCGCGAGACCGGCCCGGTTGCCCGGGAGTACAAGGAATCGCTCTGGGAGCGTTTCCGGGAGGCCAGTTCGCGGATCAACAAACAGCATCAGGAATATTTCGACACGCTGAAGGACGAGCAAAAGGGGAACTTGGAGCTCAAGACGGAGCTATGCGTGAAGACCGAAGAACTGGCGGCCGGAATGTGGACTACGCGCAAAGAGTGGAACAAGGCTTCGGACAGGCTTTTGGAGATACAAAAAGTATGGAAAACCATCGGGTTCGCCCCGAAAAGGGACAACGCCCGCATATACGAACGATTCCGCAACGCATGTGATAAATTCTTCGAACAGAAGAGGGTCTTTTACCAGCAGATGAAGGCCGAGATGGATCACAACCTCCAGTTGAAGAACGAGATTTGCGAAGCTGCAGAAGCCCTGAAGGATAGCGAAGACTGGAAGAAGACCACCGACGAACTGATCGCCCTCCAGAAGAAATGGAAGGAAGTGGGCCCTGTCGCCCGCCGTCATTCGGATGCCGTGTGGAAGCGTTTTCGAGCCGCATGCGACAGGTTCTTCGAGAGGAAATCTACACATTTCGCCTCGAAGGATGCCGAGCAGGAGACAAACCTGCGGCTCAAAAAAGAGTTGTTGGAGGAGATCGCGGGTGCGGATATACCGGCCGGCGGTTTCGAAATGATAAAAGAGTTTCAGCGGCGCTGGAGTGAAATAGGTTTCGTTCCGATAAAACAGAAGGATGCTGTCCAGAAGCAATATAAACAGGCGATGGGCAACGCCTTCTCCACTCTGCGGGGAAGCGGACAGACCGTCCGGTTAGACCGGTTCAAGGAGAAGGTGCAAAGCATGAAGTCGAGCGGCGACAAGCGGCTTCGGTTCGAACGCGACCGCCTATATAACAAGGTAAAACAGATGGAGTCGGAAATCGCCCTGCTGGAAAACAATATAGGGTTCTTCGCCAATTCCAAGAATGCCGAATCCATGATCCGCGACGTGAAAGAGAAGATAGAGCGCACGCGCGAGGAAATGAACGCAACAATAGAAAAAATAAACCTTATCGACAGCCAGCAGTAATACTTTTGCGGCGGCCGGACGGCCCGGTGTACCGGGCCGGGTTCACAAAAACACATATTTTTAAAAGCTTTCAAACAGTCTCCGATAATGTCAGTCAATACAAAAAGCCACCCCAAGTATATATTCGTTACGGGTGGGGTGGCCTCTTCTTTGGGTAAGGGCATCATATCCGCCTCGCTGGCCAAACTGCTCCAGGCGCGCGGTTACAGCGTCACGATACAAAAGCTCGACCCCTATATCAACGTCGACCCGGGAACCCTCAATCCTTACGAGCACGGCGAGTGCTATGTTACTGAGGACGGGGAGGAAACCGACCTCGACCTGGGCCATTACGAGAGGTTCACTTCGATTCCGACGACCAAGTCGAACAATGTCACAACGGGAAGGATCTACCAGAGTGTAATCAATAAGGAACGGCGGGGAGAGTACCTTGGGAAAACCGTGCAGGTCATCCCGCATATTACCGACGAGATAAAGCGCCGGATCAAGCTGCTCGGGTCGAAGAAACAGTACGATGTTATAATTACCGAGATCGGCGGAACCGTGGGGGATATAGAGTCGCTGCCATACATCGAGGCCGTGCGCCAACTGCGCTACGAACTCGGGGACCGGCAGACGGCGATCGTACATCTTACCCTTATACCGTACCTCTCTGCATCGGGCGAACTCAAGACGAAACCGACCCAGCACTCGGTGAAAATGATGCTGGAGAACGGGCTTCAGCCCGATATTCTGGTTCTGCGGACGGAAAAGAACCTCTCGGCCGAACTCAAGCGCAAGGTCGCTCTCTTTTGTAACGTGGATGCGGATGCGGTGATGCAATCGATCGATGTTCCCACCATCTACGAGGTGCCGCTGAAGATGCGCGAGCAGAAATTCGACGAGATAACACTCAAAAAACTTAATTTGCCGTGCGACAAGGAGCCCGACCTTACTAGATGGACGGAGTTCGTGGATAAGGTGAAGAATCCCAAACGGACGGTGAATATCGCTCTCGTGGGTAAATATACCGAGCTTCCCGACGCCTATAAAAGCATCGTGGAGTCTTTTGTCCATGCGGGTGCCGCAAATCATGTAAAGGTTAAATTACACTTCATTAACTCCGAGAAGATCAACACGGATACGATAGAGAAATCGTTGAGCGGCATGTGCGGGATACTGGTTGCACCCGGGTTCGGGAACCGG
The DNA here is from genome assembly GCA_020859875.1 of Rikenellaceae bacterium. Taxonomy (GTDB): domain Bacteria; phylum Bacteroidota; class Bacteroidia; order Bacteroidales; family Rikenellaceae; genus WRDF01. Next base: position 2,496 of record JAJBVJ010000193.1, on the reverse strand, counting down.
GGGATAGAGGGAAAGATAGCCGCCGTTAAATTCGCCCGGGAAAAGGGTGTGCCGTTCCTGGGTATCTGCCTGGGGATGCAGTGTGCGGTGATCGAATTCGCAAGGAACGTACTGGGGCTTTCCGATGCCAACTCCACCGAGATGGCGAGCACCCCGCATCCGGTGATCGACCTGATGGAAGACCAGAAGGGGGTGACCGAGAAAGGAGGCACGATGAGGTTAGGAGCCTATCCGTGCCAACTTGTGAAAGGTACGAAAATATGCAGCGCCTACGGCAAGGAGCAGGTTATGGAGCGCCACCGCCACCGCTACGAGTTTAACAACCAGTATCTCGACCAGTTCGTGGGCGGAGGGATGAAGCCCGTGGGGATAAATCCCGATACCACCCTTGTCGAGGCGGTCGAAATAGAGGGGCATCCGTGGTTCGTGGGGGTGCAGTTCCACCCGGAATACAAGAGCACGGTGATGAAGCCGCATCCGCTTTTCGTAGATTTCGTAAAGGCCGCACTGGATCGGTGTCCGGAAAAATAAACAGATCGAACAAACCCGGGAAGCGGTACTGGCTTCCCTTACTTAAATAAAGGGCCCGAATGCAGGGCGTCAGGAAGAAATGAATAAGAATACATTTACAGGCTTACTACTGATAGGTGTGATCCTTTTCGGGTTCACATGGTACAATTCGAAAAGGGCGGCCCGCTACCAGCGGGAAAAAGAGATACGCGATTCGATCGCACTGGTACACCAGCGGCTCGAAGAGATACCGGTGCTCGCTCCGGAGAGTTTCGATAGCGGGATATTCGAGGCTGCGGAAGGGGAACCATCCGGGCAGGATTCCCTGCGGATGCAGCAGTTCGGCTCCGAGCTGCTAAGCGCCCAGACCGGACAGGAGACACAGTATAAACTGGAGAACGACCTAATTTCGGTCACCCTGTCCAATTTCGGGGGGCAGGTCACGGATGTGGTGCTGAAGGATTACGACCGCTTCGACGGCGAACCGGTGCGGCTCATATCCCCCGGGAGCGCCCGTTTCGACCTTAGTTTTTTTATCCTGCGGGGAGCCAATAACTTGCAGGTAAATACCGGGGATTATTATTTCACCCAGGGGCCTTCGGCGGGAAATTCCCTCTCGCTGCGCCTGCATGTAGATTCGCTCTCTTACCTAGAGTATATCTATACCCTTGCCGACGGGGAGTATATGGTGGACTTCAGGATGAATTTCGTCAACATGGAGAACCACCTTTCCAACCAGTATGACATACTGGCCAATTGGAGAAGCGTGGAACCCCGAAACGAAAAAGGGCCGGAGAATTACAGCAACTATTCCTCGATATTTTACAGGTATCCGGGGGTGGATTCCGTGGAGGAACTCGGGATGTCCAAGTCGTCGAAAGATGCAACGGTCAATACCCGGATTCACTGGATCGCCTTCAAACAGCAGTTCTTCTCCTCGATCTTTATTGCCGACACCTATTTCGAAAATGCAAAAATAAGCTACGACTCCTTCGAGTCGGGGGAATCGATCCTGAAACGTTACAACGCCTCAATCGCCATCCCGTTCGATAAGAACCAGACCCAGTACGGTTTCAGGTTCTATTATGGGCCGAACAAGTATTCCCTGCTCAAAAGCTACGACATAGAGGCCGAGCGCGTGATACAGCTGGGAGGGTGGATGTATCGCTGGGTGAATAAGTGGATCGTTATCCCGGTATTCAACAATCTGGGTAAATTCATCACCAGCTACGGGCTTATTATATTTCTCCTAACGCTAATAATAAAGATACTGCTACTGCCGCTCACTTACAAGTCCTATTTGTCGCAGGCGAAGATGAGGCTCCTGAAGCCCGAGATGGAAGAACTCAACGCTCGCTATCCCAAGAAGGAGGATGCGATGAAGAAACAGCAGGCGATGATGGAGATGTATAAAAAGGCCGGCGTGAGCCCGATGGGGGGATGCTGGCCCGTGCTGCTGCAATTCCCCATTTTGATAGCCTTGTTCCGCTTTTTCCCCTCGTCGATTGAGCTTCGCGGGCAGTCGTTCCTCTGGGCCCACGACCTGTCGTCGTATGACAGCATACTGAACCTGCCGTTCAACGTACCCTTCTACGGCGACCATGTGGCCCTGTTCCCGCTGCTGATGGCGGTTATGATACACATTTCGGGACGGATCAGTATGTCCCAGCAGGCGATGTCGACCCCCCAGATGGGGACGATGAAATTCATGAGCCTCTATCTGATGCCGCTCATGATGCTCTTCTGGTTCAACAATTACGCCAGCGGCCTGAGCTACTACTATACGCTTTCGACCCTTATAACCATCCTGCAGACCTACGGGTTCCGCTATATCGTAAACGACGAGAAGCTCCATGCCCGTATGAAAGAGAACGCGAAGAAGCCGAAGAAAAAATCGAAATGGCAGGCACGTTACGAGGATATGATGAATGCTCAGCAGCAACAGACACAGCAGGCGAAGAAAGGGAAACGGTAACGACCCTGAGC
>JAJBVJ010000185.1 GCA_020859875.1 Rikenellaceae bacterium | reverse complement strand
GGATATTCTGGCCGCTGTAATCGCCCGAGATCTGGTCGAGCCACTCCTGCCCGAAGGAGGGTAGTCCCCTCCTGTTGGGAGCCACTACGATGTAGCCCTGGGCAGCCATAAGCTGGAAATTCCACCGGTAGCTCCACGACTGGCTGACCACGCTTTGCGGGCCGCCCTGGCAATAGAGCAGAGCCGGGTATTTTTTAGTTTCATCGAAATTCGGGGGCAGGATAACCCAGACCAGCATCTGTTTACCGTCTGTCGTTTCCACCCAGCGCTCGCGCACCTCGCCCATTTCGATGCGGTCGTAAATATGTTTGTTTACGTCGGTAATTTGCCGCATGCCTTCGCCGTCCAAATCCAGAGCGAAAAGCTCGGCCGCCATATCCATACGGGTAACGGCCATCGCCACCCGGCTCCCGGCCAGCGCTATGTGGTTTATATCGTGCCGGCCTTCGGTAACAACCTCGATATTCCCATTCAGGTCTGCACGGCAAATCTGGTGGGTGGCCGTCATCGGAGCGATGAATAACAGCGAAGAACCGCTCTCCCAGATCACGTTCGCGGCATTGTAGTCGAAATCGTGGGTAAGGTAAGTCTTTTCCCTTGTGGAAAGGTCGATGACAAAGAGCCTCTCTTTGTCCGACTCATTGCCCGGGCGCTCCATGCTGATGAAGGCAAGCCGGCTGTCGTCGGGCGAGAATACAGGGTATTTGTCGTAGCCTGCCATACCTTCGGTAAGGTTTACGGTGGTTCCTGCGGCTACATCGTAAAGGTATATATCCGAGTCGGTACTTGTGGCGTATTCTGTTCCCGTGAGTTTTTTACAGGTATAGGCCAGTTGTGTCCCGGCATTGTTCCATGCGATCTCCGCCGCGTCGAAATAGGGGGCCAGCGGGGCGTCCCAGGGCTCGCCGGGCATAATATCCACACCGTCGGAGAAATTCCCACCGGTGATTTCGGCGATAAAGATGTGGGAATATTCACCCCTGTCCCAATAGTTCCAGTGCCGGGCCATCAAATCGTCGTAGATCAATGCTTTGGATTTGTCCATATCGGGATAGATTTCCGAGGATTCCCTCTTTTCGACCTTCACTTTTTTGGTATAAAACGCTTTACTGCCGTCGGGCGAAATGCCGAAGGCATCGATGCCGTCGGCCACGTCGGAAAGCTGAGAAAGAGAGCCTTCGGCCACGTCGTATCTCCACGCCTGATCGGAACCTCCCCGGTCGCTCATAAAATATATGGATTTCCCGTCCGGGCTCCATACGGGGGAGGAGTCATTATGGCCGGTATCGGTCAGGCGGATATGTTCGCCGCCCGAAAAATCCACCAGGTAGAGCGAACTGCTCCCCGAATTCTCCTTCACATCGTAGGTAGTGACGGCGTAGACCACCGATTTTCCGTCGGGCGAAATGTCGAACCCTCCGATACGGCCCATCTCCCACATGAGCGAAGGGGTGAGCACTCTGTCGTCCAGCAGTTGTATGCACCCCAGGGGGGCGGGTATATTTTCCATAGTCGGATCGTTTGCGGACGCCGGGACGCCCAAACCGGATATTACCGCAAATATCGCGGCGAAAAAGAAAGTCCCATTAATTCCCATATAATTCGAGGCTTTATGTCAGTTTGTAAATTTAATACTTTTTCCCTATTTCCCGGTCGGTATACGCCTATATCCATTTGGCGGCCCGGAGCACTTCCCGCACGGAGGGGAAGCAATCCGCGGCCCTGGCGGCGACCTCCCCGCGGGGCACCCACTCTACACTCTCTATTCCCTCTTCCCTCTGCGGGTGCATGGCCGCAGTGTCCGAACGCATCCCGAACCAGAGAGTGGTTTTCATCTCCCAGCCGACCTTCCCCCGGTAAAAATGCATGGTGGTATGCACCGGCTCCGCGGCGCGGAGCTGCGCCTCGACGCCCGTCTCTTCCCACACTTCCCGCAGTGCACATTCTGCGAATTGTTCACCGTTCTCCCTGTGGCCTTTGGGAAGATCCCAGCGCCCGTTGCGCCGGATCATCAGAAGCTCCCCCCGGCCATTTTCGACCACCCCTCCGGCGGCCTCGACCGGCATGAAGTTCGCCACAAAGTCACCGCAGGCCTTCGAAGGGTCGGGGGAGAGGGCCCATACCCGTTTGTATTTTTCGAGATTTTCGATCATCTTTGCGGAGTCTCCGCCGTAAGTTACGGCGGTAAAACCCGGAGGTCGCTGCTCGCCGGCGGCGGAAAAAACAAGCTCGGAATCGCCGTAAAAAATCGTTTGCATACAATATGGATAAGGATAAAACAGCCCGTGATATAGCGCGTGCGTTGCTGCAAATTAAGGCAATTAAACTAAGCCCTGCAAATTATTTCACCTGGGCCTCGGGATGGCATTCACCCATCTACTGCGACAACCGCTCGACGCTTTCCTACCCCCACGTCCGCAAAGCGATATATACCTCCTTCGCCGAACTCATTTCACAGAAATATCCCGAATGCGATATTATCGCCGGGGTGGCAACGGGGGCCATAGCCCACGGTGTACTGGTCGCGGAGGCTCTGGGTAAGCCTTTCATATATGTGCGCTCGGCCCCGAAATCGCACGGACTTTCGAACCAGGTTGAGGGGGTCTTCTCTCCGGGCGCGAAAATTGTGGTAATTGAGGATCTGGTCTCCACGGGAGGAAGTTCCCTCTCCGCGGTGGAGGCGCTGCGCGACGCGGGATGCCATGTGCTCGGGATGACCGCCATATTCACCTACGGCTTCCAGGCGGCCGCCGAGAGATTTTCTCGTGCGGGGGTCGATCTGGACACCCTCAGTGACTACCAGACCATGATCGGCATCGCAGCCGAGGAGGGATACGTGACCGGCGACCAGCTGGAAACTCTCCGCCTGTGGCGTAGCGACCCTGCGGGCTGGATGAAATAGCAACACCCACCGGAATACTTATAGAGGCATAGACTGAGAATATACCCCGTTATATGGAAAAATACGAAAGCAAACAGGTACAAATAAACAAGCCGGCATGGATGGTATACAATACCATGTCCGACTTCAACAACTTCACCCCCATTCTCCAGGACAAGGTCGAAGGCTGGCAGGCCACCGGCGACACCTGTCAGTTCCGGATAAAGGGTTTCACCGTGAAGCTGGCGATCGTCGAGCGGGAAGAGTTCAAGACGATAAAAATCGTCGGCGAAGATGGCACTCCGTTCGACTTTACCTTCTGGATCCAAATGCGTGAAATCGATCAGACCGATACCCGGATGCGCCTTGTCCTGCATGTGAACCTCAATATGATGATGAAGATGATGGTGGGCGGCAAGATCCGCGACGGCCTCGACCAGGTTGCCGAACAGATCGCCGAAAGTTTCAACCGCCTGCCCGTTTAATACCCCTCTACACTTTATTTAAGGCAAAACTCTCTGATGGTCTGGGACTTCGATCCGGTGATGTTCACCCTTTTCGGCCGGGAAGTCTACTGGTACGGCTTCGCATGGTTCCTTACCATGTGTACGGGAACGGTGCTATTCTATATTATATGCCGGCGGGAGGGACTGTCGGTCTATAAATTTTTCGGAATATTCCTTGCCGGCTATATCAGCCCCATCGTCGGGGCGCGGCTGGGCCATTGCTTTTTTTACGAATGGGAGTACTACTCGGCCCATCCGATGTCTATATTAGATTTCGGTGAGGGCGGCATGGCCAGCCACGGGGCCGCTATCGGACTCCTTGCGGGCCTTCTGATCTTTTCGGTCTTTGCGAAGATGCCTTATCTGTGGTCGCTCGACCGTATAATGCTTCCCGTAGCCATAGGGGGCGCGCTGGTTAGGATCGGCAACCTGATGAACTCCGAAATATACGGCACCGCAACCGATCTGCCGTGGGGATTTATCTTCGTTCGGGCCGGCGAGAACTATCCAATGCATCCTACTCAGATTTACGAGGCGCTCTGTTATGCGGCTGTTTTTTGCCTGCTTCTGTGGCTTTACTTTAAAAAAGATGCGGCAAGAAGGTACCCGGGTCTTATGTTCGGGACGGGCCTTACGGGAATATTCTCTTCGCGCTTCCTCATTGAATTCCTAAAGCGCCCCCAGGTGGGCTTCGAAGAGAATATGACCCTGAATATGGGGCAGTTGCTCAGTGTGCCCTTCATAGCGGCAGGGGCGCTATTCATCGTGGTTCCCTTATTGAGGCGGTGCCGGAAGCAGTGACAGCAAGTATCTTTTTTGTACACTTTCTCGAATTTACTAAGGAGCCGGTTTGCAGTTTTCGGCCAATTATGGTTAAATTGCATCTTAATTGCCGCTGGCAATATAAATATCGACTATGACTCTTCTTACGGTAGTATGGGATTTTAATCCGACCCTTTTTTCGATAGGATCGCTGGAGATCAGGTGGTACAGCATGATGTGGGTGCTCACTTTTGCCATCGGCATGTGGGTTTTCTCACGCTGTGTCAAAGAGGACGGATATCCCCCAAAAGTTTTCGACTCGGTGTTCTGGTTCGGGTTCCTTTCCACTATCATAGGGGCGCGGCTGGGACACTGCTTTTTTTACGATCCCGTCCATTACCTGCAAAACCCGGTGGAGATATTCTATATACGTCAGGGAGGGCTGGCAAGCCACGGGACCGCTGTCGGACTGCTTCTCGGGCTGTGGATGTTCTCCCGGAAAAACCGGATTCCATACATATGGTCGCTCGACCGGATCATGCTGCCGGTTACATTGGGCGGCGGTCTGGTTAGGCTGGGCAACCTGATGAACTCCGAGATTTACGGAGGGCCGACCGACCTGCCGTGGGGATTCGTTTTCAAAAGAGCCGGGGAGACCGTACCCATGCACCCGACGCAGATATACGAAGCCGTGTGCTATTTTATAACCTTTGCGGTAATTGCGTGGCTGTTCTATAAAAAAGATGCCGGCCACCGGCGGCCCGGTATCGTATTCGGGGTGGGTTTAGTAGGCGTTTTCCTTTCGCGCTTCATTATAGAGTTCATTAAGAATCCCCAGGAAAGTTTCGAAGAAGATATGTTTCTATTGATGGGCCAGTGGCTCAGCATTCCGTTTATCATTGCGGGCGTCTGGTTCATTTTCCGGGCCCTTAGCAATCCCGTGGCCGTGGATTTTCCCCAGCCCGATCCGGACAAACCGAAAGCGAAGCCGAAGGCCGACCATCTATCGAACGTAAAACCGGCCTCAAAAAAATAGAATATCCAACCCCGAAAATTTTACCGATTATGGACGAAACTGGTAAACTCATATTCAACTGTCTTGCATCGCGTAAGGCGGTATGGCTTCCGGAAATTGGCACCCTCCGGGTGGAATTTACCCCCGCTCGCGAAAATGGCGACGGCACCCTGACCCCGCCCTGTAACGTGGTGGTTTTTGCCCCGGGTAGGGGCGACGATGCCCTATCGATCCTCGATATGATCCCGCAGCAGCCGGGCGGCCAAACTCCGTCGGAACAGTACGGCCGGTGGCTGGCGAAGGTTACCGAACGGGGCCCAGTCGTAATCGAAGGGATCGGGGTGGTGAACGACTCTATTTTCACCCCCTACCAGTCGCTCGTGAACGCCCTCAATCCCATACCGGCCGCAGACGGGGTGAAGGTTAAACCCGCAGCGAGGAAGGGTCTGAGTAGAACCGAAAAGATATGGCTCACCCTGATCGCCCTTTTTATCCTGATACTGGCCGGGGGGTGGAGCTGGTGGAAATATCAAAACGGAGGCCCTTCGGGAACCGACCGCTGGAATGTGAAAAATAGCGCCGTTACCGACGATATGGACAGAATTCCCGAATATACCGGTACGGTCGACGGGAAGGAAGCGATCGTGGAAGAGAGCGAAGGGGTGGTAGAAATGCAGCCGGCGGAGGCACGGCCCCAGCCGGTGGGCCAGGCACCCCGCGCCGAGGGGGCAGCCGCCCAAAATGCGGCTCCCGGCTTCTATGTGGTGGGCAACGTATTCACCGTGCCGGAAAATGCCGACCGCTATATCCGCGAAATGCAGAAAAAATATCCCGACCTTGAATATGTAAAACATCCCTACCAGGGTTCGAAGACCCTCGTTTCGCTATACCACTCCGCCGACCGGGCCGAAGCCAACCGCCAGCGAAGAAGGATCGAGGACAGGATACTGGTTTTCGACCTGTGGCTCTATGAAGTGAAATAGGTACCCTTTTTCATATGGACCAGCGCTCCGGGTTCGGGGCGCTGTTTTTGGTCGATCGGGCGGGGTCGGAAGGAGGGGATTCTTTAGGGG
>JAJBVJ010000150.1 GCA_020859875.1 Rikenellaceae bacterium | reverse complement strand
CGAGGCGATAGTCAGCATGCCCGGCGCCCGGCCCCCGTTCTCCGAACTGGTAGGGCGGACCCACCGCTACGGGAAAAAACTCTACCTGGACGAAGCGCACGCTTTCGGGGGTTTCGGGGAATATGGGGGTGGGCTTGCCCAAGCAACGGGCTGCTCCGGGGAGATAGATATTATCGTAGCCACCCTCGGGAAAGCGGCCGCCTCACAGGGCGGATTTGCCGTTTGCAGCGAAGAAATCAGGCATTTGTTAATAAACCGGGCAAGGGGGGGGTGATATTCTCCACGGCATTACCCCCTTTGAGCCTTCTGTGGTCGGCATTCGTGGTTTCCCGTTTTCCGGATATGGGAGAAGCCAGAGGCCGTCTTGCGCAGTTATGCACCCTTTTCTCTTTGGATACTCTGCCGGAACCCACCCATATAATACCCGTTATGGCCTACGGCAACCGGGAAGCTGCACAGCTCGCCGAAAAGATGAGGGGGCAGGGTTATTGGGTAACCCCCATACGCTATCCCACCGTTGCGAAAGGGAAGGCACGGGTGAGGTTATCCCTCTCGGCAGCGATGGAACCCGGTGAGCTGGAAAAACTGGCGGCGTTATGCAGGTAGATTGGATCTGGCGGAAAGGGAATCCGAGACTGGCCGTGATCGTTATGGGATGGGCCTCGGACGGAAGGCTCGTGCGGGATATTATTCCGGAGGGATTCGATGCCCTCTGCCTGTATGATTACAGGGATATCGGGGAGGTTCTCGCGGGAAAGTGGGCGCCCGGAGCGATATTCGATCCGTCGCAGTACAGCCGAGTCTCGCTTATCGCATGGAGTTTCGGGGTATGGGCGGCGGAAAGACTCTTCGGGCCCGAAGGGCCGTTCTCCACCGATTTCGACAAGGCCGTAGCCCTCAACGGCACTCCGCTACCGGCCGACGAGCTGTGCGGCATCGGCTCACGACGACTCGCCGTTACGATACGCGGCCTTGCAAAAGGGGGTAAAGAGCTCTTCGACCGGAAGGCTTACGGCCCCGATTACCGGCGGCTTTCCGATTTTCTCTCACCACGTTCTCTCGACGACAATATCCGGGAACTGGAAGAGCTTTCCAGAGCCTCGGCGGTTGCATACATGCCGTCGATAGAGTGGAATTATGCCCTGATGGGTACTTTGGATGAAATTTTCCCGCCGGATAATATGGCCCGCTATTGGGGAAGCAGAGGGGAAAAGGTACCTTTATATCACTATCCCTTCGGGGACGAATCTATAAACAAAGAGATATTTTGAGACCGGATAAGGAATTCGTAAAAAGAAGGTTTGCCCAAAGGCTCCGTCAATACCACCAGATGGCCCAGGTGCAGCAGGGTATCGCTGCGGAGCTGGCCACCATATATAAACTCCATTTCGATTCACTCGAGCCCTCACGGATATATGAAGCCGGGGCCGGAACGGGATTCCTGACGCGCTACCTTCGATTTTACCATCCCGAAGCCGAATTTTTCCTGAACGACCTCACCGATGCCGCCGCTCCTTTCCTGGGGGAACTGATGTCGGGTTACAAGACCCGTTACCTGTGGGGAGATGCCGAGAGGATTCCTGTTCCGGAAGGAACCGACGCCCTCTTTTCGGCATCCACGATCCAGTGGTTCGAAGATCTTCCGGCATTCCTTCGCATGGCTTCCGACGCTACGACCAAAGGGGGTGCTCTCGTACTATCCTCTTTCGGGCCCGAGAATTTCAAGGAGATACGCTGCATCCGGGGCGAAGGGCTGGACTACCTCCCCAAAACCGAGCTCGGTAGGATGGTGGAAGAGGCGGGCTACCAGATTCTGCACCTCTCCGAGCAAACGAGGGTGCTCTATTTCGATATTGCGGTCGATGTGGTCTACCATATCAAATATACGGGAGTGAATGCCCTGATGCCGGTACGGTGGACAAAGGAGAGACTTAAAGAGTTCACCGAACGCTATACGGAACTTTTCCGCACCCGGGAAGGGGTCGTCCCGCTTACGTATCATCCCGTTTTCGTAGTGGCACGCAAGAAATAGCTGCGGCATCGACGAAAAGAGGGCCGATAACCTCCCGGGAAACGATTATCTTCGTAAATTTACCGTCCGAATAAAAAGATGCGGGGTTTTATATCCGTTAAATCATAGAGAGTGCTCCGAAGCTTCGCCGCTGCCGCGAATATTAGCGGGAGAGGAAAGTCCGGGCAACACAGGGCGCCGTGCTTCCTAACGGGAAGATGCCCGAAAGGGTATTGTTAAGGTAACAGAAAACAACCGCCGCAGGGTGTATTGCCATGCGGTAAGGGTGAAAAGGCGGGGTAAGAGCCCACCGCGGCGCATGGCGACATGTGCCGGCGTACCACACACGGGTTGCAAGGCCAAATATACCGGCATTTAAGGATTGCCCGTCCGCTGCCGGGGGGTAGGCTGCTTTAGCCTGCGGGTGACCGCAGGCATAGATAAATGGCGAAGGGAACGGACAGCGCGAGCATCCGTTTTACAGGACCCGGCTTACATTCGGGGTGCTCTCTTTTTTATTTCCTATCTCCCCTAATTCAAAATTCTTTTGAATTAGGGGAGATAGGAAATAAAAAACGGAAGCTTAAAAAAATTCCGAAAGTGCTTGACGCCCCTCCTGAATCCTCCCCGCCGGGGAGGACTTGGTAAACCGCTTAAGCGGTTTACAGGAACACGGGGATAATCGATTCTAATTAGAATTGAAATTAGGGGAGATAGGAAAGAAAAACGGAAGCTTAAAAAATTCCGAAAGGGCTTGACGCCCCTCCTAAATCCTCCCCGCCGGGGAGGACTTGGTAAACCGCTAATGCGGTTTACGGGAACACGGGATAATCGATTCTAATTAGAATTGAAATTAGGGGAGATAGGAAAGAAAAACGGAAGCTTAAAAAATTCCGAAAGGGCTTGACGCCCCTCCTAAATCCTCCCCGCCGGGGAGGACTTGGTAAACCGCTAATGCGGTTTACCGAACATATAAAACAAGTTTACGGGACTGCCTTCGAGGCAAAAGATAACGAACCAATGAAACCCGAACATATCGACATATCCCTCTACGATTACGATCTTCCGGACGAGAGGATCGCCAAATTCCCGCTGCCGGACAGGGATGCCTCGAAGTTGTTGGTATGGAAAGATGGCGAAATTTCCCAAAGCGTATTCTCTTCAATCGGCGAGGTATTGCCGAACTGTTCGATGCTTATATTCAACAACACGAAAGTCATCCGGGCCCGCATTTTGATGCGGAAAGAGACCGGGGCACTGATCGAAATATTTTGCCTCGAGCCCCACGATCCCGCCGGCCACGAAAGGTCGCTGGCATCGACCGGCATGTGCGAATGGATATGTATTATCGGCAATTCCAAAAAATGGAAGCAGGGAGAACTCACCCTCCATTTTACCCATGAGGGGCATGAATATACCATGACGGCAAGGCGGGAGGGGAATGACCCCGAAGGCCGGAGGGTGAGCTTCCGGTGGGATGCTCCGCTGGCTTTCGGCCAGCTTCTGGAGATTCTCGGACGAATGCCGATCCCCCCATACCTCGGGCGCGACAGCCAAAAAAGCGACAATACCCGCTATCAAACCGTATATTCACGGACAGAGGGCTCGGTTGCCGCTCCCACAGCCGGACTCCATTTCACCCGGCCTCTTCTGGAAAGGCTCGGGCGCAAAGGTATAGCTTTGGCGGAGGTGACCCTGCATGTAGGAGCCGGGACGTTCCTCCCGGTTAAAACGGATGATGCTTCCCGGCACGTCATGCATACGGAGCACTTTACCGTAACATCCCGGGCCATCCGTAATTTACTGGCACATAAAGGGAAACGAATCGCCGTGGGAACCACTACCGTCCGTACGCTGGAAAGCCTCTGCATACTGGGTTACCGGGTAATATCTTCGGGCGACCCATCGGCCGAAGATCCGGTCGGACAGTGGGAAGGTTACTCCGTCCCCGGGCATTATACCGGCCCCGACCTACTGACGGCACTGGCGGATTACTTGGATAACAGCGGACTCGTGCGCATCCAGGCATCGACCGGAATAATGATCGCCCCGGGTTACCGTTTCCGCATAGTCGACGGTATAGTGACCAACTTCCACCAGCCCAAAAGTACACTTCTGCTGCTCGTATCGGCCTTCACCGGAGAAGAGCGGTGGAGAGAGATATATTCCCATGCCCTTTCAAACGGCTTCCGATTTCTGAGCTACGGCGACAGCAGTATACTTTTGAGGTGAATATACTTCCGGGGCTCTCCCTGCCGTTATTACCGTATGGTGATAAGTGCAAGCAGAAGGACGGATATTCCGGCATTTTATTCCAAATGGTTTTTCAACCGGGTGAAGGCCGGGGAAGTATACGTTCGCAACCCTTTCGACAAGAGGAAAGTAAGCAGGGTTTCGCTGAGAAGAGAGCACGTCGATTTTATCCAATTCTGGACCAAGAACCCGGCCCCCATGCTTCCGAGGCTTAGGGAACTCGAGGGTTATGACTACACCTTTCATTTTACGGTGAACGGTTACGGGAAAGCCCTCGAACCGAATGTGCCGCAGCTGCCGCGCCTGGTCGAAACTTTCGCCGGGTTATCCCGCCACTGTAAGGTATCCTGGCGTTACAGTCCCATCATCATAAAAGATGGATTCGGGGTCGAAGAACATCTGGGCAACTTCAGCAAAATTGCATCCTGTCTGGAGGGCCTTACCGACCGGTGTTATATTTCCCTGCTGGACGAATATCCGAAAATCAGGCATCTGGTGCGCAGATACGGCTTACGTTCGCCCGATGAAAACCAGCAGGAAATTATACTGGCCGGAGTAAAATCCATAGCCCAAAACCACGGCATAAATGTCTACTCATGTGCCGAAAGGAAATGGCAGGACAAATACGGTATAGTACCCGGACAATGTCTCGATCCGGCCGTGGTGGGAAGGAATGCCGGGATATATAAGAAAGACCCTAACCAGCGGCCCGAGTGCGCATGTTCGCAGAGCGTCGATATAGGCGGTTACTCCTCATGCCCGCACGACTGTATCTACTGCTATGCAAACCGGGCGACGGGAATCCCGGGCGGCGAATATTCCCGTCACGATCCCCTATCGCCGCTGGTCACAGGAAGAGTTCGTCCCCAGGATATGATTTCCGAGCATTCCCTGTCTTGCAGGGCCCGGAAACTTTACGGAGAACTTACCGGCACTCTTTTCGATGAGTTATAGCTATAAAATAAACACTCCACGAAGGTTCGCGGAGTGTCATTTTGTATTATGCCGGGCCGGTTACTCGGCTGCTATTACATTGAATTTCAGCGTAGCGGCAACACCTTTGTACAGGCGGACAGTAGCTTCGTGCTCACCTACTACTTTGACCTGCTCTACGGTGATATTGCGGCGGTCTACCTCCACGCCCTGCGACGAGAGTGCGCCGGCAAGGTCGGCGGCCGTTACCGATCCGAATATTTTGCCTTCCTCGGCCTTTACAGGAATGGTCACGCTAATGCCTTCTATCCGGGCGGCAAGCGCTTCCGCGTCCGAGATAAGCTTTGCTTCCTTGTGGGCGCGCTGCTTGATATTCTCTGCCAGCACCTTGCGGGCCGAAGCGGTGGCCGCCTTGGCATAGCCCTGGGGAATGAGGAAATTATTGGCGTATCCGGGTTTTACGTTCACGATCTGGTCGGCGTAACCCAGTTTTTCGACATCTTTTACGAGTATTACTTCCATTTGTCTCTCCTCCTTCGTTATTTCATAAGGTCGGTTACGAACGGCAGCAGAGCCAGGTGACGGGCACGCTTAACGGCCTGCGACACCTTCTTCTGGAATTTCTGCGAAGTACCCGTGATACGGCGCGGAAGGATCTTGCCCTGCTCGTTAAGGAATTTCTTGAGGAATTCCGGGTCTTTGTAATCGACATATTTGATCCCCGCTTTTTTAAAGCGGCAATATTTCTTTTTCTTTACCTCTACGGTAGGCGGATTGAGGTACCTTATTTCCGATTGTGCTGCCATTGTTTACTCCTCCTTTTTAGCGTTAGCGTTTTTGGTGCGCCGTTTTTCGGCATATTCCGCAGCGTATTTGTCCTGTTTGAAGGTCAAAAAGCGCAGGACGCGTTCGTCGCGGCGGAACTGAAGTTCGAGCTTCTCGATCAGGTCTCCCTCGCCCGAAAATTCGATAAAGAAGTAAAATCCGGGGGGCTTTTTCTGGAGCGGGGAGGCGAGTTTTTTCAAACCCCAGTCCTCCTTGTGCACGCC
>JAJBVJ010000228.1 GCA_020859875.1 Rikenellaceae bacterium | reverse complement strand
CTCCGCTGCGTCGGTTGTGTCAAGACAAAAGTAGGTAGAAGAAACCTTGCACTCGATTAGGTGAGTCGGTATAGAAATGACAACCCATCGTTATTGTGGCCCGTAGGAGTAGTTTATACCGAGTTTTCTTTCCACTTTTAAGTTCCTTTTCCTCCTACAAGTTAACCTTCGGTTTTGCTTTGCTCATTTCCTCGCGGCTCGCCAGCTTGTGCAAAGCAGGCTCTGGTCTGGCTCGCAGCGTCAAATTGCTCCTTGTCGCTCGGCTTGCACGCGATGGGCGAGAGCCGAGACCAACCGATCTTTCCCGGAACGTTTAAATTGTAACATTTGTTACAGGAAAACGCCGTTTTTCATGAGTTCGGGTAGTCCGGAAACTCTCGGAAACTTTCGATTGTGAACCAGATATTTCTTCCCGTTTTTTACTATCTTGCACCCACTACTACCACCCAACAGAGTTCCTACCCTCAAGTGTTACAGTATTATGAACGGAAGCAGCAGGTTTGTCGTCACGGTAACCGACGGCAGGGTGTATTCCTGTATTCTCTTTACCAAAGATACCTCCCAGAAGCTGGCCCGCGAGTGTAAGGCATTTGCCTTCGACGGCAAGGTGCATTACCGGGTCAACCGCTCCAAACTCCGGATCACCGTCCTTCGACTCTTGTCTGCCGACGAGGCCAACGAAGGCCTGCGGCAACTGATGGCGTTTCTGGACTCCATTTCCCCCGGCACATGGCTGGCCGTATGTCCGGGCGATGCGGCAGGGTCGGCCCGGATGCTCGAAGTGGCGGGCGAACTGCACCGACGCAGCGGCCGCGAGGCCCCTCCCGCCGACCGGGATAGGCTCCTGGCGCTGGCCAATTACCGTTTCGCCGCCGTGGGCAAGGTGGTGCGCAAGGCGGGGCCCGCCCTGCGCAACCGCCGTACATGCCGCTACTGTGGCAAAAGCATACCCGAGACCACCTTCCTGAGCAAGGCCCACACCATATCGGAGGCCCTGGGCAATAAAACGCTCTATACCAACGACGAGTGTGACAAATGCAACGCGACGTTCGCCCGCACGATAGAGCCCGAGTTCATAAACCGACTCTCGCCATTCTTTCCCCTTCTGAATATAGCCGGCAAGAACGGGGGCCGCAAGGTACGCGACAAATATTATTCTATCTCCCGTGAGGAAAAATTCTCGAGCGGGAACAGGATCATCCTGAAAATTCACGACAATATAGTCTCGGAGACCCTCAACGGCGCGATCACCGACATAGAGATGCGCACCGAGAGCAACGCCCGGGCGTGGGTGCCGCAGAATATATACCGGTCGCTGTGCAAGTTCACCATCGGCACCCTCGACGGGCGGATGCTGCGATATTTCCGCAAGACCGTCCGGTGGATCAACGGGGAGAATTTCCCCGATCCTCTGCCCCCGTCTGCATGGAGCACCTCGAAGAGGCGGTCATGCAGCCGGTCGTTTATTTCTACCGCCGCCGGCGTAACCACGGCGGCGACCCCTATATGTTCGCCCGCATCCATATCCTTTCCTGTGCCTATACCTTCGTCGTTCCCTTCTGTTCGCTCGACGGGGATATGGCTGGCGGCGGCGCATTTTTGAAAAGGGTGACGGGGCTTATCCCATCACTGCATACCCAGTGGCTCGACCTGAACTCCCACGAGCCCATCGTGCCGGAGGTCATCGCATGCTTCGTCTCGGGCGACCACCGGATCGCCTCCACCGTGGACGACACCTCACCGGGGTGTGCCTATCCCCATTCCGGGTTTACCGGGACGAAAAACCTGGGTGAGAGCCACCCCCAAACCTACCTCTCTCCCCACGACGCTGCGCTCGTCGCCATCCTCCACCTCGACGGGTAATACGGCCGTAGGGGGCGCGAACTAAAGTTCGCGCCCCCTACGGTTATGGCTGCCTCAATTTCCCGGCTACCCGCGGTTGCGGCGGTCGATCGTGGCCAGGGCGTAGGAGTAAGCCCCAATGGAGATGGCATTGCTGGCCCCGATTTTAGAGGTCACGATGCCGATGCGTTTTTCGGGATCGTAATTTACTGTCCGCTCGCTGCCATAGACCTTCAGCTCGCGGTGCTGGCCGCAGGCGAACCGGGCGAACTGCTCCTGGTCGTCCAGATCGTAGACATTCATCTGAACGCGGTCGAGCGTATCGCCCGTAAGGGTGTGCATCTTGCCCCTCATCTCCCTCAGCAGGGCGGGCATGATATATTTGCGGGCCCCGGCGATGCCGCCTCCGATCACGATGATACCGTCCAGCAGGGTTACGGCCGTGGCCATAGCGTCGCCCGATATCTCGCCGAACTCCTCGAAGGCCCTGACGGCCGCTTCGCGGTTGCCGGGGATCTGCCCCTCGGCGATTCGGAATATGTCGAAGGGCTCCAGGTGGTGTTCGGTGTCGCCCGAAAGTTCGCCGTAGACGCGGCGCAGGGCACGGGCGGCCACCCCGTCCTCCACGATTATGTCGGGATATTTCTTATGCCTGAGGCAGAAGGTCTCCACGCAGGAGTTGTCGCCGATGTGGAGTTTGCCGTCGGCCACCAGTCCGAAGCCGAAACCGGTTCCCCATGTGTAACCGAGCAGGTTACGGTATTGCTTGGGGCTTCCCGCCTGGCGCAGCCTGGCGTTTATCTCAGGGAGTACCCCGGCGATGGCTTCGCCGTAGACATAGAGGTCGGCGTCGTTGTTGATGAAAACGGGGATGCCGAATTTATCTTCGAGGAAGGGGCCCAGAGCCACCCCGTCGCGGAACGAGGGGAAGTTGGGCAGGTAGCCCCCGATGATTCCGTTGGGGTAGTCCGCCGGCCCGGGAAAGGCAAAGCTTATAGCCGCCGGCTTCTCGTTGAATTTTGTCATTATCTCGGTGAAACCCTCGACGAGCGTCGTGAGGCAGAGGTCGAGGTCGTGGGCGTTGGAAGGCCTGTCGATCGGTTTGACGATGAACTGGTTGCCCCTCATGGCACCGAATACGAAATTAGTCCCCCCCGCATCGAGAGTTACCACTATTCTGTTGTCGTTGCTGTACATAATATATAGCGTTTAGGTTAATTTCAGGCGAACAAACCGCAGGGTTCCCCCTCGCGGGCAAATGTACTCTAAAATCACAAAATTATAATATATTTGTACGTTTACAACCGTGCCGGGTTGTCGCCCCCGGCGAAAAATCCGCACCGCACCACCGAAGGACAACACCTTAACTAAACTTAAATATGAAAAAGAACAATTTGATGCTGGGCCTGTTACCCGTACTATTCGGGTTCTTCGTGATGGGCTTCTGCGACATTGTCGGCATCTCGTCCGACTACGCCCAAAAAGCGTTCGGCTGGTCGAATACGATGACCGGGTTCGTACCCTCCATGGTATTTATCTGGTTCTTCTTTTTGAGTATCCCGGTTGGGATCCGGATGAACAAGTGGGGACGCAAGAATACCGTGCTAATTAGCATGGCGGTCACGATCCTCGGCATGGTGATACCGCTGGTGAACTACAACGCCGTTACGTGCCTTGCGGCCTACGCCCTTCTGGGTATCGGCAACACCATCCTCCAGGTCTCGCTCAACCCACTGTTGACCAACGTGGTGACCGACAAGAAACTGCTCACCAGCTCGCTTACGGCAGGCCAGGTGGTAAAGGCGCTCTCTTCGTTCGCAGGCCCCTACATTGTTCTTTTCGCCGTAAATTATTTCGGAAAAGGCGACACCGAATTCTGGTATTACAGCTTCCCGATCATGGGAGCCATCACCCTCCTGTCGGGCCTGTGGCTCTTTTTCACCCCGATTGCCAAAGAGGAGAAGGAGACCGAAAAGGGTTCATCCTTCGGCCAGACGCTCTCCCTGCTGAAAGACAATAAGATACTTTTGCTTTTCCTGGGTATCTTCTTCGTGGTGGGCGTGGATGTTGCCATTAATTTCATAAGCTCGAAACTGATGAGTTCCCGCTTCGGGTGGGAGCCCGACCAGGGCGGCCTCGCGCCGCAGCAGGTCTACTTCATCTGCCGCACCGTCGGGGCCTTTATAGGAGCATTCCTGATGACCAAGATCGCCGAGATGAAGTACTTTAGGTTCAACATACTGGCGTGCGTGGTTTCGCTGCTCATACTGGCCTTCGTGGAGCGGTCGGCCGTCGATTTGGCCTGCATCGGGGCCGTGGGCTTCTTCGCTTCGTGTATCTTCTCGATCATCTTCTCCATGGCCATCCAGCACCGTCCGGAAAAGGCCAACGAAATATCGGGCCTTATGATTACGGCCGTGGCCGGCGGCGCGGTGGTGACTCCCGTGCTCGGCTTTGCCACCGACAAGGTGGGTATCATCGGCGGGGTGTTCGTCATACTTCTCTGCGTATTATACCTGACCTACTGTGCCTTCGGGGTAAAAGTGGCCCCCAAATCCTAATAAATTACGGGGCCGACCGGCATAAAACGATCAGCGGAGATACGGGGTATCTCCGCTGATCGTTTTATCGCCACGGGGCGGGGCGGGAAGCTGCACCCGGCGGCCCGTGGGAAAATGATCGGCAAGGGAGCGTTTTTTTGTGGATAACTCCCCGCCTGCGGGCTTTGAAAAGGTTGGGGTTTGTAGTAACTTTACGGGCAGATTTTTACCCCTGCAAAGTCTATGTCCGAATATCATATCCCGGTTTTGGCCCCGGAGTCCGTCCAGTTGCTCGACATACGTCCCGGCGGGACTTATGTCGACCTTACCTTCGGCGGCGGCGGCCACTCGGGAATGATCCTCGAGAGCCTCGGCGAGGGGGGCCGGCTCTGGGCCTTCGATCAGGATCCGGATGCCGCCCGGAACGCCCCCGACGACCCACGGCTCGGCTTTATCGCCGGGAATTTCCGCTTCATGCGCGGGCTGCTCCGCGAGCGGGGCGTAGAGCGGGTAGACGGCATATTGGCCGACCTGGGTGTCTCCTCACACCATTTCGACACCCCACACAGGGGATTCTCCTTCCGGTTCGACGCTCCGCTGGACATGCGGATGAACCCCTCGGGAAGGCTCACCGCGGCGAAAGTACTGAACACCTATACCGAAGAGAACCTTGCAGCCATTTTCGCCCGCTACGGCGAGCTGGAGCGCTCCTACCGGCTGGCGGCGACAATTGTCCGCCGCAGGGACGAGGCCCCGCTCGAAACCATAGGGGAGCTACTCGGGGCCATCGAGCCCCTGGTGCCAAAACAGACCCGCACGAAATACCTCTCCAAATTGTTCCAGGCCCTTCGCATAGAGGTGAACGGCGAGATCGCGGCCCTCGAAATGGCTCTCGACCAGAGCCTTAAAGTGCTCGTTCCCGGGGGACGGCTCGTGGTGATCTCCTACCATTCGCTGGAAGACCGGATTGTAAAGAATTTTATGCGCAGCGGCAATTTCGGGGGTGAGGTCGAGAAGGATTTTTACGGGCGGGCGCTCTCCCCGTGGAAGCCGATTACCCGAAAGGCCGTCATTCCCGACGCCGCCGAAACGGCGGCCAACCCCAGGGCGCGGAGTGCGAAACTGAGGGCGGCGGAAAAGATATAAAAAGAGGAATTGCCGTGGCAAGAAAGAGATACGATACGGAAGAGATCACACCCGACGAAATATTTGCCGGGGACGACACCTACGACCGCTACGGGGGGCGCGACCTTACGGGCGATCCGCTGCTCGCCGCCGAGCGACCCCGGGGACGGCGCGCCCGCAGGCAGCAGCAGGAGCGGGCGGCCCTGAAAGCGGAGATACTGACAGAGATCGAGGCCGGGAAAACAGCCGGCCCTACCGGCGGGGACCAGACCGGGGCGGAAGATGCAAAGAAGCCCTCCCGGGTGTCGAACATTGTGATGTTGCTCCTTTCGGGCAATATACTCTCCAGGCAGGAGGTACGAAGAGTCTATCCCTACCTGCTGTTCATAGCTTTTCTGGCTTTCGTCTATATCGGCAACGTGTTCCGCATGCAGCAGCTCTACCGCCGCCACGAACGGCTCACCGTAGAGGTTAGGGAGCTTCGGGCCAAATCCATGACCATAGCCTCCGAGAAGATGAAGGCAACGCGGCAGAGCAACATAATCCGCGAGATCGAACGGCGCGGGATTCCCCTGGGAGAATCGCTCGCACCGAATAAAACCATACAACGATAGAGACCGGTATGGCACAGGGCAGATCGCAGATAGCAAGGGATATTCTCCGCAGGGTGAGGTGGCTCTACTTCCTGTTCCTTGTCATTGCCGTGGCCATCGTCGGGCGGATACTCTGGATCCAGTATGGCCCCGCCGGTGACCGGCTCAGCGACCGGTCCCGGCCGAG
>JAJBVJ010000003.1 GCA_020859875.1 Rikenellaceae bacterium | reverse complement strand
TCTTTTATGATGCACTCGACATTGTAGGCGAGAAGATGAAGGATGCAGAGAAGGCACCTCTTGAAATTTGGAAGCAGGCCCTCGAAAACATCACGCCGCAGGTGGAGGTAAAATCCCGCCGCGTGGGTGGTGCCACTTTCCAGGTTCCCACAGAAGTGAGGCCCGAGCGCAAAGTTTCCATTTCAATGAAAAACCTTGTCCTTTATTCCCGGAAGCGCGCGGGACGGTCGATGGCGGAAAAACTCGCCGCGGAGATCATGGCGGCTTATAACCAGGAAGGGGCGGCATTCAAACGTAAAGAGGAAATGCGCAGAATGGCCGACGCGAACAAGGCCTTCGCTCATTTCAGAATATAATACGCCAAGGAGATAAGAGAGAAATGGCAACAAGAGATTTGAAATTCACGAGGAATATCGGCATCATGGCCCACATCGACGCCGGTAAGACCACCACCTCCGAGCGTATCCTTTTCTACACGGGTAAGACCCATAAGATAGGCGAGGTGCACGAGGGAGCCGCCACCATGGACTGGATGGTACAGGAGCAGGAGCGCGGCATTACCATCACCTCGGCTGCGACCACCGCCTTCTGGAACTACAAGGGCGATACTTACCAGATCAACATCATCGACACCCCGGGACACGTCGACTTTACTGTCGAAGTGGAGCGCTCGCTGCGCGTGCTGGACGGCGCCGTGGCTACGTTCTGCGCCGTGGGCGGCGTAGAGCCGCAGTCGGAGACCGTTTGGCGCCAGGCCGACAAATACAATGTGCCGCGTATCGGTTACGTGAACAAGATGGACCGCACGGGTGCCGACTTTTTGGCAGTCTGCTCTCAGGTGAAAGAGCGTCTGGGTGCGACCGCCCTTCCGGTGGTTCTCCCGATCGGTGCGGAAGACAAGTTTACCGGGCTGGTAGACCTTATATATAACAGGGCCATAATATACCACGAGGACAAAAAGACCGAACTGGTAAATTACACCTACGAAGAAATACCCGCCGAGATGCAGGCCGAGGCCGCCGAATGGCGCGGTAAGCTCATCGAAGAGGTGGCTTCACTCGATGAAGCCCTGATGGAAAAATTCTTCGACGATCCCGACAGCATCACCGCAGACGAACTGATCGCTGCAGTGAGGAAAGCCACCTGCGAGATGGTCATCGTTCCGATGCTTTGCGGCTCCTCCTTCAAGAACAAGGGCGTCCAACTGCTTCTCGACTATGTGATGGCTTTCCTGCCCTCGCCGGTCGACATCGAAGCGATCGTGGGTACCGACCCGCGCACCGGGAACGAGGTTTCTCGCAAGCCGGACGAAAAAGATCCGTTCTGCGCCCTGGCGTTCAAGATCGCTACCGACCCCTTTGTGGGACGCCTGGCCTTTATCCGCGTCTACTCGGGCAAGCTCGACGCCGGCAGCTACGTTCATAACACCCGCACCGACAAAAAAGAGCGTATCAGTCGCCTTTACCAGATGCACGCCAACAAGCAGAACCCCATCGAGTATGTGGGTGCCGGCGACATCTGCGCGGCCGTAGGCTTCAAGGATATCCGCACGGGCGATACTCTCTGCGACGAAAAGTCGCCGATCGTACTCGAATCGATGACCTTCCCGGAAACGGTGATCGGTCTGGCGGTAGAACCCAAGACACAGAAAGACCTCGACAAGCTGGGTATCGCTCTGGGCAAGCTCGCCGAAGAGGACCCCACCTTCACGGTAAAGACCGACGAGGACAGCGGCCAGACCGTTATCAGCGGGATGGGTGAGCTTCACCTCGAGATCATCGTCGACCGCCTGCGCAGGGAATTCGGTGTAGAGATCAACCAGGGAGCACCCCAGGTTAACTACAAGGAGGCCCTCAAAGGCAACGTACAGCACCGCGAGGTGTTCAAGAAACAGACCGGCGGACGCGGTAAATTCGCGGATATCATATTCGAACTCGGCCCGGCCGACGAAAAAGAGTTCTCCGGACTCCAGTTCGTGGACGAAGTCAAGGGCGGTAATATTCCTAAGGAGTATATCCCCTCGGTACAAAAGGGTTTCGAGGCCGCCATGTCGAACGGCGCCCTTGCAGGCTACACGATCGACAGTATGAAGGTAAGGCTCATAGACGGGTCGTTTCACCCCGTGGACTCCGACTCCCTCTCGTTCGAAGTGGCTGCCCGCAACGGTTTCCGCCATGCGGCTCTCAAAGCGAACCCGGTTATTATGGAGCCCATCATGTCCGTGGAGGTCGTGACCCCCGAAGAGAACATGGGCGACATCATCGGCGATTTGAACAAACGCCGCGGCCAGATCGCGGGAATGGAGCAGAAGGGCAACGCCCGTGTGGTGAAAGCCAAAGTTCCCCTCTCGGAAATGTTCGGCTACGTGACCGTACTGCGTACCATCTCCTCGGGACGCGCTACCTCTTCGATGGAGTTCTCCCACTTCGACGAAGTGCCTCAGAACATCGCAAAAGACGTGATCGAGAAAGCCAGCGGCAAACTCAAATCTGCCGAATAGGCACACCGTGCCTTTTATTTGCCGGGATGTAGGCTCACTACCGTAAGTTTATGCCCGGGAGTAACACAAACTTAATACATTCAAGAAGTTACCGAATAAAGATATGAGCCAGAAAATCAGAATCAAACTCAAATCCTTCGACCACAACCTGGTCGACAAGTCGGCAGAGAAGATCGTGAAGACCGTCAAGGGTACGGGAGCCGTGGTAAGCGGGCCTATTCCGCTTCCCACCCACAAAAAGATCTTCACGGTGGACCGTTCGACCTTCGTAAACAAGAAGGCACGCGAACAGTTCCAGTTCTCGACTTTTAAAAGGATACTGGATATTTACAGCTCGACTCCTAAAACTATCGACGCGCTGATGAAACTGGAGCTTCCCAGCGGGGTAGAGGTGGAGATCAAAGTCTGATATTTAAGCGAGTAGTGTCCGCATAGCTGCGTCGATGCTACAGATTTTAAATGCTCACGTACCATTGTGTACGCTCCGCTTTAAATCTTGGCGAGCCTTGCTCTGCGAATCCCTCTTGCTTAAATATGAACCGGAAAGGATTACGGTAGTCTTTTTCATACTGCCGGGGTACGGTTCGCGCCGGTTCCAGAAAAAGAAGAAACGAAAACACAACAAACAAGCTACAACGAAATTTTAAGTCAACTGAAATGTCAGGACTAATTGGGAAAAAAATCGGAATGACATCCGTTTTCGGTGCCGATGGTAAAAACATACCATGCACCGTTATCGAAGCCGGTCCGTGTGTAGTTACGCAAATCAAGACGCCCGAGAAAGATGGATACTCGGCCGTACAGATTGCCTATGACGAAAAAAGCGAAAAACACACCGGCAACAGTTTGTTGGGCCACTTCAAGAAAGCAGGCACCACACCCAAACGCTACATCGCCGAGATACGCGACTTCGAAGGCGAAGTAAATCTCGGAGACGTTATCACTCTCGACATTTTCCCCGACGACGAATGGGTCGACGTAACGGGAATTTCGAAAGGTAAGGGTTTCCAGGGCGTCGTAAAGCGCCACGGCTTCGCCGGGGTGGGCGGCCAGACCCACGGCCAGCACAACCGCCAGCGCAAACCGGGTTCGCTCGGAGCATCGTCCTATCCCTCGCGCGTATTCAAGGGCAAAAGGCTCCCGGGCCACACCGGCAACGAACGCGTAAAGGTTCTCAACCTCAAAATCCTTAAAAAGATTCCGGAAAACAACCTTCTCCTGGTGAAAGGCTCGATTCCCGGAGCTAAAGGGTCGTACCTCATAATCGAAGATTAACGCCATGGAATTAGCAATATACAACACTCAGGGAGCCGAGACCGGCAAGAAGGTCGAGCTCAAAGCGGAGGTTTTCGGTATCGAACCCAACGACCACGCTATATATCTCGACGTAAAACAATACCTGGCCAACCAGCGCCAGGGAACCCACAAGTCGAAACAGCGTAACGAAGTGGCAGGTTCCACCCGCAAACTAAAAAGGCAGAAAGGCACCGGCGGTGCCCGAGCCGGCAGTATAAAATCGCCGCTCTTCCCGGGCGGTGGACGCATCTTCGGCCCTGTGCCGCGCAATTACAGCTTTAAGCTCAACAAAAAGCTCAAAAGGCTCGCCCGCCGCAGCGCCCTCTCATACAAAGCCAAAAACGAACTTATCACCGTGGTGGAAGATTTTACCTTCGAGACTCCGAAGACCAAGTCTTTCATAGCGCTTACCCAAAGCCTGAACCTGGCCGGCAAGAAGCTCCTTGTGGTGATGCCCGAGACTAACGGCACTGTGAGCCTTTCGGCACGCAACCTCAAGGGCATAAAGGTAATCCCCGCGTCGAACGTCAACACCTACGACGTTATGAATGCCGGCGCGATACTGCTTTCGGAGGGTTCGGTAAATGTGATTAACGAAATGTTAGCGTAAAGAAGAGCAACGATGGAAATTTTAATTAAGCCGATATTAACCGAAAAAATGACGGGGCAGGGCGAAAAGCTGAACCGTTACGGTTTCATAGTAGATCCGAGAGCTAACAAGTTGCAGATCCGCACTGCCGTGGAGCAGATGTACAATGTTGTCGTTACAGAGGTCAACACCATGAACTACATGGGCAAAGCCAAGTCGCGCTACACCAAAGCCGGCCTGCTTCGCGGCCGCGCCAACAACTTCAAGAAAGCGGTTGTGACCTTGAAGGATGGAGATACGATAGATTTTTACAGCAACATCTAATCCGAGAGCAAGATGGCAGTTAAGAAGTTCAAACCCATTACACCGGGTACAAGACATAAGATAGCGGTTACGTTCGACGACGTAACCACGAACAAACCCGAAAAGTCGCTGCTCAGCCCCAAGAAAAGTTCGGGCGGACGCAACAACAGCGGTCGTATGACCGTCCGTTACCGCGGGGGCGGCCACAAACAGATGTACCGCGAGGTCGATTTCCGCCGCACCAAGGACGGGATGGCAGCCACGGTAAAAACGATAGAGTACGACCCGAACCGTTCGGCGCGTATCGCCCTGATAACTTATGCCGACGGCGAAAAGAGCTATATCCTGGCTCCCAACGGTCTTAAAGTAGGCCAGACGGTACAGAGCGGCGCGGGCGTCAGCCCCGAGGTGGGCAATACTCTCTTCCTTTCGGACATTCCGCTGGGAACGGTCGTTCACGCGATCGAACTCTACCCCGGTCAGGGTGCCGCGATGGCACGCAGCGCCGGTACGTACGCTCAACTGCTTGCCCGCGAAGGCAAGTATGCTATTATTAAGCTCCCTTCGGGAGAGACCCGTATGGTGCTGGTTACCTGCCGCGCAACCGTAGGGGCCGTGTCGAATCCCGACCACAGCCTCCAGCAGCACGGTAAAGCCGGGCGCCGCCGCTGGCTTGGCCGCAGGCCCCATAACAGGGGTGTTACGATGAACCCGGTCGACCACCCCATGGGTGGCGGTGAAGGCCGTTCTTCGGGCGGACACCCGCGTTCGCGCAAAGGTCTGCTCGCTAAGGGCTACAAAACCCGCAGCCCGAAAAAGGCCTCGTCCAAATTCATCATTTCAAAGAAGAAGAAGAAGTAAAATAAAAAGAATAATAGCAAATGAGTCGTTCACTTAAGAAAGGGCCGTATATAGAGCCCAAGCTCGAATCGAGGGTTATCGCCCAGAAGGAGAGCGGTAAGAAGGCCGTGATAAAAACATGGTCGCGTGCGAGCATGATCTCGCCCGACTTCGTAGGCCAGACCATCGCTGTCCATAACGGCAACAAGTTCATACCCGTTTACGTGACCGAAAACATGGTAGGCCACAAACTCGGGGAATTCTCACCGACCCGCCAGTTCCGCGGTCATGCAGGTAACAAAAAAAGATAGTAGGTCATGGGTTCAAGAAAACATATAAGGGCCGAACAGTTTAAGGCCGAAAAGAAGCAGAAAGCCATCGCCGTTCTGCGCGACTGCCCTACTTCACCGCGCAAAATGCGCCTGGTCGCAGATATGATCCGCGGTGTGGAGATCAACAGGGCCCTGGGCCTTCTTCGCTACTCCAAAAAAGAAGCATCGATCAGGCTCGAAAGCCTCCTGCGTTCGGCCATCGCCAACTGGGAAGCCAAGAACGAAGGACAGCGTTTGGAAGATACCCCGCTCTGCGTAAAAGAGATTTTCGTCGACGGAGGCCGGATGCTAAAACGTATCCAGCCGGCACCTCAGGGCCGTGCCCACCGAATCCGCAAACGTTCGAACCACGTGACGATCGTAGTAGACAAAATCGTAACCGAAGAAAAAGCAAAAGCAGAAGGGACAGAAAGTAAATCCGATAGCAAACCGTCTGGGTATTATCCGCGGTTGGGACTCGAACTGGTACGGAGGCAAAAACTTTGCGGACAAGCTCGTCGAAGACGCAAAGATACGCGAGTACCTG